>JBJTWB010000146.1:0-3775 GCA_046081505.1 Bacteroidota bacterium
GCACCAGGCTCATTTGCTTGAATGTGGCTATAATAGTCAGTTAGAATGTTAATTCGACTTTGATCGTACGCTGCCCATGCACCTAGGTTACCTAGCGTATAGTTTTGCGTAAATCCTTTAGAGAGATCGAAGCGATAACCATCAATATGAAACTCATTCATCCAATATGCTAAAATGCGTTTACAAAAATCTCTTGTGCGCGAGCTTTCATGATTAAAATCGTAACCCACGTTAAAATCATGCTTTGGTGTTTGATTGAACCAGGGGTTCTCTGCTGTAGGCTGGCCATAGTCTCCCGCATTTGGATCAAAATACATACGAACCATTGGATTCTGACCAAAGCTGTGGTTCAAAGCAATATCTAGAATGACAGCAATGCCTCTGTTGTGAGCTTCATTAATGAATGTTTTCAATGCTTCGCCGGTACCATATGCCTTGTCTGGAGCGAAATAAAATGATGGATTATAACCCCAGCTGTTATTTCCTTCAAACTCATTGATTGGCATAAGTTGTATGGCTGTAACACCTAAGTTTTCGAGATAGTCAAGAGAATCTTTGAGTGATTGATAAGAGCGGTCTTCGAGAAAATCGCGAACCAACAATTCATAAACCACTAACTTGCTTTTGGCAGGACGAACAAATGTTTGATCGGTCCAATTGAATGCCGCAGGATTAATTTGAAATACAGAAACAGGTTCAGATGTTAATCCAACAGGGTAATCAATGAGATTCGGATAAGTCGTTTCGCTGATCCATGGGTCATTCCAATAATCTAAAATTTTATCTGCGTAAACATCTGCTACACGCAAACCTTCCGCATCAATGTGATATTGAAAACGATATTCTACACCCGATTGTAGATTGGGAATGTCAAGCCAATAGGTTGAACCGTCTGGTGTTCGGTTCATGAGGTAGTTTAAATTGAGTTCCCAGTTGTTGAAGTCGCCAACGACAAAAACATAATCTTTGTTCGGAGCATAGAGTTGAAGACGAACCGAACTACCTGAAGTATAATTAATTCCATCTATGGTTCCTGAAGGTGACGCCGCAACAGGTATAGATGGCATAATGATCAATGTTTTTTCGTCTGTGATTATTTCACTTCCATTGTCGGCCGAAAGCGAAAGAACATAGCTTCCAGATGCAGATTGATTAAACGTGTAGTTCAAAGTTGAAACACCATTTCCGCTTGCAACCACATTGCCATTCATTGAGATGGTCATGTTGCAGGGTTGAGATGCATTCGCCACAACGGCTACATTCTGACCCGCGTTCACGATTTGTGAATTGTTGATAGGTTGTGACAAGGAGGCGTTGAATCCTGCAGGATATATATCAAGGTAAATGTCACTTCCATCTGCATTTCTTCCTACCGTTGTTCCTTGTTGATTTCGAAATACAAACATGAGTTTAGTAACAGTTTCACCAACATTTAGCCCGTAAAATGTTTGAGGGGTAATAACAATTTGATGCAAGTTGTTTCCGAGTGGAGTCATGACTACATTGGGGTCTGCTGTTCCCCAGTTTCCAATGACATGTTGCCAATCATTGGCATTCGCACTGTTGCTTGAAATCACACCCGTATGCGCATAGACAGGAATGAATCCGGTTAAATCACCATTGCCTGAAGTGGCATCGTATATAATTGTGATTTGATCCGTTTGCGTAGGAAATGCTGGAGTGGAAGATAAGATTTGAGCTGACAAATTCAAACTAAATAACGCAAGTAAAATCGTGTAGAGGTTTTTTCTCATATGCATAGAATGTATTTCAAATATAGGAAAGTGTATTTCGTACACCAACTAAAAATCTCGATTTTTGAATTTTCATTCGTTACTTTGGATAATCAATTCAATAGGCATGCATTTACTTGACGGATTATTAGTTTCAAAGACCATTAAATTGGAATTGAAGGAACAGGTTGAAAAACGAAAATCAGAAAATAAAAAAATTCCACACTTAGCTGCTGTATTGGTTGGTAATAATGGTGCAAGTCAAACGTATGTGAATGCGAAGGTAAAGGCGTGCAATGAGGTTGGATTTGACTCTACTTTGATTCATTTGACTGAGGATATTTCAGAGCATGAGTTGTTATTTGAGATCGAAAAGCTGAATTTAAATCCAGATATTGATGGATATATTGTTCAACTTCCCCTCCCGCAACATATCAATGAGAAAAAAATACTGTTGGCCATTGATCCCATGAAAGATGTTGATGGTTTCCATCCGGAAAACGTAGGAAGAATGATGTTAAATATGAAGACCTTTCTTCCAGCTACCCCTATGGGCATAATTACTTTGTTGGAGCGGAACAATAGTGAAACTTCTGGAAAACATGCTGTTGTATTGGGAAGGTCACACATAGTTGGACTGCCAATGTCTATTTTACTTCAGCGAAATCATCCATTCGGTAACTGCACCGTTACCTTGTGTCACTCCAAAACAAAGAACATAGAGGAAATATGTAAGTCGGCAGATATCATCATAGCTGCTGTTGGAATTCCTGAATTCTTGCGAGGTGACATGGTTAAAGCCGGAGCAGTGGTTGTTGATGTTGGTATTACGCGAGTTGACGATGCATCAAAAAAATCAGGATTTCGATTGCTAGGTGATGTACACTTTGAAGAGGTTTCCTCCAAATGCAGTTTTATTACGCCTGTGCCAGGCGGAGTAGGGCCTATGACCATTGTTTCGTTAATGCAAAATACCTTGTCTTCGGTTGAGCGCAAGGAATAATTGAATGCACTCTTTTGCTTGTTTCACATCATGGACACGAAGAATATTGGCGCCTCGTTCTAAGGCTGCCATGTGAATGGCTGTTGTTCCATTAAGTGCCTCATCAGCGTTACAGTTCAATGTATGTTGGATCATTTTTTTTCGAGAAATTCCAACTAAAATAGGCCAATGGAAAGATTGAAGATGATTGAGATTGTTCAGCAATTCAAAGTTTTGCTCAGTATCTTTTGCAAACCCAAATCCTGGATCTAAAATAATTTTTGCATCTGCGGAAAGTTGCTTCTCACGAATTTCATTTGAAAAGAACATCTTTACTTCCTCTGTGACATTGTGATAGTTGTTCAGGCTATTCATAGTTGCAGCGTCGCCTCTGGAATGCATGAGCACATAATATGCATCATACCTCTGACTCACTTCATAAATTTTTGAAGATTCTCTTCCGGCATAAACATCATTGACAATGGTGGCTCCTAGATCAAGCGCTTTCTCTGCAACCTCAGAATAAAAAGTGTCTATACTAATTGGAATTTCCGAATAAGTGGTTCTCAAAAATGAAATCATTTGCAAAACACGCGACCATTCATCTTCGGCTGAGATTTTTACAGCCCCTGGTCTGGTGCTTTGTCCACCAATATCCAAGATGTCTATACCTTCAAGAAGCATCTGATTCACTTGAACCTCCAGTTTTTTTAAATCGTTGATTCGACTTGCAGAGAAGTATGAATCGGGAGTAACGTTCAAAATTCCCATGATTAACGGGCTTGAGAAATTCAGTGTCATGTTGACTTATCTTTGCGCAAAGATGAAGAATTTGAACTTGTATGACAACTTCTAAGCCCAATACCTCAAACCAATACGATCAGGTTATTAATAAATGCATTGATTTATTTTCAAAAAAAACGCATGATTACGGAACCGCTTGGAGAATTCTTCGCACGTCAAGTTTAACGGATCAGATATTTATTAAGGCCCAACGTATTCGAACCATTGAAGTAACGGGGGTAAATAAAGTAGGAGAGGGGATTGAAGACGAGTTTAT
>JBJTWB010000147.1:0-1009 GCA_046081505.1 Bacteroidota bacterium
AATTTGTTTTGTCTGAAGACTTCACCGTTCGAAGTGCCATGTCCATCGAATTTACTGTGGTAAAAAGAGGCTTTGCCTGTTTCGATTTGTGCGGAAATATTCAGACAAAACAGGACCAGTCCGAATGATAAGATAAGGTTGATGAGACTTTTCATTAACAGCAATTTACGAAAAAGACACTATATTCGCTTAAATCATAACCGAAATGAGAAGACTGCCTTTCGTAGGACTGTTTGTTTTTGTCCTTTTACTCTGCTCGCAATCGAATGCTCAAATCAAACGAATGGATGGGTTGTTGTCGGCTGGGATAAGTTATAATTTATTCAATTTCAAGGCGAATATCAGTGAATTGGCAGATTCGAGTGCTACAGTGAGTAAGTCATTCTACCCTTCATTCAGTTTTGCGGGTGATTTTTCATTAACCAAAGGCTCGCGAAAAAAGTGGCGTGTCATTTTTGGATTTAGTTTTACCAATCAAGCATTAAGTGTGAATGCAACAGATTACAAGTTTAGAGACCAAATGGGTGATCTGGCTGTGGATCCTTTTGTTACATGGTCCATTAACAAAAGCACTGCCGGCGCTCGCTTGATGTTTTCTTACAACATTCAGCACATGAAGAAGCGGAAGATATTTGGATTTAAGAAGACGAGTTGTTTGTTGTACACTGGAATAAGTACCAATCTGAATTGGTATGGCATTCGAGAAAACACGAATAATGTCAATTTCGACAAGAAGTCTTTTGGTACGCGATTGACCGAATATCAGCTGGTGGCGTTGGGATTTACGGGTTTTCCTTTCCGGAAGAAGGTAGGCGTTAACTGCGAGCTTGCGTGGGGTGGACCGTATTTTATTAAGGCTGGTGTTGTGATTGGATTGTAATTTTTTTTGCTGAATACTTGCGGGATAGGAAAATGGTGGTATATTTGCACCCACAAATCCCAAACGGCCCGTTCGTCTAGGGGTTAGGACAGCAGATTTTCATTCTGTAAACAGGGGTTCGATTCCCCT
>JBJTWB010000148.1:0-13905 GCA_046081505.1 Bacteroidota bacterium
CAAATTTTGCAACATTGCCTCGGTCATTGTGCCTGAAACAGACGCAACCGCAGCAAACCTATTCGACAATTGACCCGCTAAAGCGTAACTGAAAATACCCCCATTCGAAAAGCCACAGGAATAGACGCGTGCAGGGTCTACGGCCTCTGTTGCAATCAAATATGATAATAGGGCGTCAATAAATCCAATATCATCCACGTCTGTAGGGTCTTGCCAAGCGTTCCAATGATTAATTCCGTTTTGATCTGGTAAACCTTGAGGGTAAACAACATAAAATTTTCCAACATCAGCTACATTATTCATCTCTGAATAAGTCATTTGAAAATTCATGTTGTTGGTATACCCATGGAAATTAAAAACAAGTGGTCGTATACCAACGGGCATATTTGGAGGTGTATATAAAATGTATGATCTCGATTGACCGTTGAAATCAAAAGAAACTTGTTGCTGACAAATTCCATTTATCATGAAAAAGAATGCGAAAAAGTACGTGAAGCTTTTCATTGTATAAAAATAAGAAAGGGCTATAAAAATAGCCCTTTCAAGATATGAATTTCTTATTACTGTTGTAGTGTAAAACGAATTGGCAATCTTGTCCAAACACGCACGGCTCTACCGTTTTGTTTTCCAGGATTCCATTTGATTTTTGGTAAGACCTGTTTGCACACGCGTAACGCTTCTGCATCTAACATCTCCCCTCCATCAACTCCACGCTCAACATCAAAGTTCGAGGGTGTACCATCTGCTTCAACAACGAAACGAATGTATACCGTTCCTTCAATGTTTTGCTGCTTTGCACGCTCGGGATAACTTACATTCGAGTTAATCAGATTGAACAATTCGCCGTCTCCTCCGGGGAAAGAGGGCATCTCAGAAACGAAAGTAAATACTTCTTCTACCTTATCGGTTTTCGTATCTACCACGGTTTCTGTCTGAATAAAATCTGATGGACCCATTGGACCATCTTCACCCTCGGTAGTTTCTGTTGAAATTTTTTCATCTTTCAATTTATCTGCTGATGGTGGTGGAGTATCCACATTTTCTTCGATCACAATTGATGTAAATTGAATCTGTCTTACAGAGGGTGGTGGTGGTGGCGGTGGTGGTGGTGGTGGTGGTGGTGGTGGTGGTGGTTCATTTGGATCTGTTGGCGGTGGGGCCATCATTTCCTTCGACATTTCCACCTTCTTCTCATTCTTTTCGTCTTCGTTATTAGCCAAGATAACTGGAGTTACCAATGCGGCTGTTGCAATGAATACGCCTGAAAAAAGTGCAATCGCTAAAATCGCTCCGTATGCTTTCCGTATTCTATACGCACCATATGCTTTCTGCTTTTGGGCAAAAACCATATCATTGCGATCTTCTGAAGAAATATTTCCCCAGCCGCGATCAGAACCGATGATTCCAATTACCAGCGCCGCAACGAAGATGTAAATTGCGTCTGTGTGGTTGTACAAGAAATCTAACATAATTTTTTATTTTTTTCGCTGTACCGGTGTACAATTAAATGGTTCATTTCAATTTCATTCCCGCTAATTTGTCTGCTGGAACAAACAACTCAGCCTCTCTCTTCTCCATGTCCATGATTGCACGCTTCTTCACGTTGGTAATGTTTAACTCATCAATAGCGTTTACAACATTCTTCCACTTGGTAGTAGGAAGCGTTTTCACTACCACGAACGGTGCTAAACTATCATTGGTGATATCAATGAAGGCCTTTTTGTATTGTTCCTCATTCATTTCACCTTTGTTTAATTTGTCTTTAATGACATTCACACGCTCATTGATTTTTCTATTGCGGTCAAGTAAAACTACACGAAAACCGTCTTTCGAGAAATTGGTTTGGATGAGTTCCGTGGTATCCTTTCTGAATTTCCCGTGGTAGTAGAAAATTTTGTCATCTGAATCACCCACCAAAAGGGTAGTGGCTAGGTCGTCATCAAGTTGGGTTTGATCCTCCTTGTTTTCGACTTCTTTCGGATATACAATTTCTACTGTTTTTGGTTTGCTCAGCGATGTTGCCAAAATGAAGAAGGTCAATAGTAAGAAAGCCAAATCCACCATGGGTGTCATGTCCATTCTTACAGGACTCTTCTTGGGTCTTTTCTTACCGCCTTTTTCGTGGCCACCGCTTTCAATTATTTCTGCCATATCAATTCGAAGTATTAAACATGTTTAGTTCGCTGATTTCAGACTCGTAACCATGTTGAATTGAAAAATTTGCTTTTCGCGAAAGACATCAATCACATCTTCCACTTTTTCGTAATCAGTTGCGCCGTCTGCTTTGATTGCGTATCGAAGACCATCGTCTCCTCTGAGCTGTTCTCTAGAAATTCCTTTCCTTTCAGCATCAGCCATAAACGCCTCATAGCCACTCATTACCCAATCTGCTAATTCATTGTTCAATGAATCCAGTGGAATACCAAGTGTTTGATCATCATATGATTTTCGTTCTTTCTCATCACCATCAAGGTATTGAGCTAGGTTACCTAAAGGCATTCCCATCATTCCCATCACTTCAAACTTTTTCGCTTGTTCCTCTGTGAATTTGTACTGAGGATAACGTTGCATCATGAGTTGAAGCATTTCTCTTCGAATTTCCTTGCCGGTTAAGTCGAAGTATACTCTCCCTTTCTCATCAACTGTAATTTGCATAACCTTTTCTGGCAACAGTATTTCACTTGTTGCTGCGGGCACTTGCACTACAACCGGCTCGTTCGGGCGAAATTTCGCTGTAAGAATGAAGAAAGTAACCAACAAGAAACCCAAGTCCACCATTGGAGTCATATCCAGGCTGGGGGCACTTTTCGGTATCTTTAATTTCGGCATAATTTCTTAGTTGTATGAATTAGTGCTTTGAAGCGAAGGTTTGTGCCACTGTGAAGTTTGCTTCATCCATTGCATAAGTCATTGCGTCAATACGCGTATTGAAGAAACTATAAAGGATGATCGCAATTGCAGATGCCATGATACCTAGGAATGTGTTGATCAAGGCTTCAGAGATACCTAATGAAAGTGCAGTCGCATCAGGAGCGCCTGCAGTTGCCATTGCTTCGAAAGACGAAATCATACCTTTTACAGTACCCAATAGACCAACCAATACTCCCAAAGATCCGCAGGTAGAAAGAATTACTAAATTCTTCGACAACATTGGTAATTCCAACGCAGTTGCTTCCTCTAATTCTTGTTTGATTGCAGTAATTTTTGTTTCCTTGTCTAGGTCTGTGTTTTCTTCCATTTCGCGGTATTTCAACAATCCAGCTTTCAACACAGCAGCAACAGAGCCTCTTTGCTTATCACAAGCAGCCAATGCTCCATTTACGTCGCCACCAGCAAGCATTCCTTTTACGTTTCGCACGAATCCTGAAACACTCCCTTTACCTTTTGCCATCATGATGCTAATAAAGCGCTCAATGAAGAAGATCCATACAATTAAGTTAACAGCGATAAGCAACGGTACAATGAAACCTCCTTTGTGTACAGTTCCCAAAACGTTGTTTGGGTGACCTTTGATTGGATCTCCACCTTCGAAGTTTGCTGGATCACCTAATACAAACGTGTATAGGGCCCAACCTACAACTAGGGCTAATGGAACGGCAATGTAAGGAAACACTGAACTGAAGTTGAATCCTCCTTTTGTTGGTTGCTTTGAACCGGCTTTCTTTGTCATAACTGTAATGATTGATTAAAGTTTCAATTTTATTTATGGGCAACGAAAATAATGAAGTTTGACTGAAAATCTGCATTCCAATCCAAATCTTCATCATTTGCTAACATTACGAAGCAAACGAATTTCTTTGAAAAAAGAAAATGAATTTCATTATCGATTGGTTTTTCAGCATTTTCGGAGTGAAAATAACCATCAACGGCTAGACCAATTGGTCTTGTTTTGCTCTGATATATCGAGATACGGTCCAGTTGCTACTGAAAAGATTCATGCATACCCCCAATAGAGTCAACACCCCACCCAATATCCAAAAGCCGTTACCTTCAATGAGCAGGGTAACGATATCTGTGAGTTCTTCCCGATAGAAAAATAAAATTCCAGAAATACTTGTCCATGCAATTAATGCAGAGAGCAATCCATTTTTTATTCCATCCAACAAAAATGGCTTTTTGATAAATCTGGGGGTTGCTCCTACCAACTGCATACTGCGAATGATATACCGTTGACTAGACACGGCCAATTCAACGGTATTCATAATTAAAAACACAGCAATTACGAGGAAAATGAATGCAATGGCGCCAAGAATGATACTCCACTTTCTTATATTCTCATTGACCTCTTGCAATAAATTTTTCTGGTAAACAACCTCTTTTACTTGCGCATCTTTTTGAATTTCATTGACAAATGCTTCAAGTTTCTGTGGCTCTGCAAACTCGGGCTTTACTTGGGCGTCTAGGGTTGGTGGGATTGGGTTTGATCCTATAATTTGAACAAAGTCTTCACCAATTTCTTCTGCATATGCTTTGGCCCCGTCTTCAGCTGAGGTGAATCGAACCGAGCTAATGACCTCATTGCTCTCAAGTTTTTTTTGAATGGCCAAAATCGCCGCATTGTCCAAATCTGCTTTGAGCATAATTTGAACTGTAAACTGACTCTGAACATGCTGGGTAAACTGTTTTGCAACCAAGAAAAACAGGCAGATGATACCTACCATAAGAAGAACCAACGCCGAACCCATGACAACTGAGATACGTGACCCCCTGCTTGCTGATGTTCGTATGAGCTGCATTATTCAGATACAGAAACTACTTCTCCTTTGAAAAACAGATTTTCGCCCGCTAATGGGTGATTAAAATCAATAACAATTGTATTCAATTTGACCTCTTCCACAACACCCTGAACCTGATATCCCTCAGGGGTCTGCATTGGAATTACTTCACCCACTGCAAATAACTCATCATCCCACTCACCGTCATCTCCAATGAATTCACTCTTCGGAAATTCCATGAAGTATTCATCTTGCTCTTCACCATAAGCTTCAGCACAAGGAATAGCAATTTCAAACGTATCGCCAGCTTTTAAACCTTCTAATCCTTTTTCAAACCCCTCAATCATTTGATCCTCTTTGAAAGTAAAACTCATTGGGCCGTGTTCTCTTGTAGACTCAATCAATTCTCCGGCAGCATTATCAATATGCAATTCATAATGAACTACTACTTTTTTTCCTTTTGTAATCATTTTTTCTTTTTGACTTTAATTTTTTGACCAACCATTAGTTTATTCGGGTTCAAACCCTTATTCAGTTTCACTATTGAATCTACAGATACCTTATGAGTATTGGCAATTTTTGATAACGTTTCACCAGACTTTACTGTATGATAAACATATTCAACCTTTGCGTCGGCCTGTTGTTGCTTCTTTTTTGCTTCCTCGTCAGCTTTTCTTTTCGCCTCGTCAGCAGCCTTCTTCTTGGCTTCTTCCTCTGCCTTCTTTTTTGCCTCTTCTTCTGAAATTTTATTCTCCTCTTGACCTCCCTCTACCTTTTCGTCTTTGGGTGCTGGCACTGTGATTGTTTTTTTTACTCTAACCTTGATTTTGAGCGACTGGCCAATTTTTACTGTGGAGGAGTTCATTTTATTCCACTTCTTCACATCACTGGATGAAACGCCATATTTCGTAGCGATACTTTTCAATGTTTCTCCTTTTTTCACTTTGTGCGATTTCCACTCATCTTCCCACACAATTTTAGTGGTGACCTCAGATCCGTTTTCATTTGTTGTTGTATCGGCAAGTTCCGGTTCTGGTCTTTTTATTTCGCTAGCGGCATAAATTTCTTTTTCGTGAGCAAGAAAATCCCCCACTTTTTCTACTGGTAAATACAAATAATGTTTTTTGCCATTGTCTGGAATCTCTTTTAGTTTGTAGGTTCCATTCAAGTATACAATTTCTTCGATAGGAATATTTATAATTTTCGAAACTTGGGCAAAATCAACTCGAGATTTAATGTGAATAGTATCTGTTTCAAAATAGGTAACAGCTGGCTTCTTCGGATATATGTTATATTCTGTTGAATAATTCATGATGAAGTTCACAGCGATAAAAGCAGGCACATAGCCTTGGGTTTCTTTGGGTAAATACTGTTTTATTTTCCAAAAATCTTTAACCCCTCCTGCTCTGCGAATAGCCTTATTCACATTGCCCGGTCCGCTATTGTAGGCCGCCAAAGCCAGATTCCAATCTCCGAATGTGTTGTATAAAAACCTTAAATATTTACAGGCTGCTTCAGTTTCTTTGATGGGGTCAAATCGCTCGTCTTGGTATGAACTTACTTCCAATCCGTACATTTTTCCTGTGCCAACCATAAACTGCCAGAGACCCGCTGCTCCGGCCTTTGATATTGCTGTAGGATTCAATGCCGACTCTACAATTGAGAGGTATTTCAATTCTTGGGGAATGTTATATTTAGCTAAACACTCCTCCATCATTGGGAAGTATAGTTGAGACAAGCCGAGCACCTTGCCTGTTACGTCTCTTCTTCTTACTGCATAAAGCGTAATAAAATCTTTAACTGATTGATTGTAGACAAAGTCGAAGGGCGTTTCTCTATCGAGAATTTTCATGCGTTCCGCAGTGAGCTCATCAGGGAAATTGGGAACATGGTCTTTGGGATAGTTATGTGCATTCAGTAAGTCTGCATCTGCCGAAAAGCAGAAGTGATTCATATAACTTGCAACTAAAATACGATCTATTTCATCGAGTTCAGCGGTGTTCAGACTGGTCTTACCGTTGTTGGGAAGGGTGTCTTTTAAAAAAGTAGCGTCCAAGGCAAATGAAGCCAATGCGCTGAACAGAAAGGTAAAAGTAAGTATCGTATTTCTCATGATTTCCAACAAAAAATTCAAACGGCTCCTGCAAAACAATTATTGTGCCCTAAACAGCCGTGTATGCATCAGCAAGTTCTGAATTTTTTCTTGACTTTTGGCTCAATGTGTTTTCGAGTTGTTCACATTGACTTCGTGAAAAACACTACAACTCTTCGTTATCAAGACCTTGAACGAAATGAAGTAATTCTGAATCAGCCAACTCTGCGGCTGTGAATTGAATACCATAGGGCATATCATTCTCTTGCAACTTATCTAAAGGAATTGAAATAGAAGGACAACCAACTAATGGGGCGTGTACCGTAAAGATGTCTTGCATGTACATTGAAATTGGGTCGTCTGATTTTTCACCAAAGCGAAATGCGCCATCTGTGCATGTAGGAGAAAGAAGCAGCTGATATTCAGAAAATATTTCTCTTGTTTTTTGTCGAAGCAATTGCCTTACTCGTTGAGCTGTTCCATAATAGGCATCGAAATAGCCTGCACTCAAAACAAATGTTCCCAACAAAATTCTGCGTTTCACTTCTTTACCAAACCCTTCTGTTCTGCTCTTGGTGTAAACCTCGTCTATTCCTACAGCATCAGCACTTCTGTAGCCGTAGTTTATTCCATCAAATCGAGCTAAATTCGATGATGCCTCTGCAGTAGTAAGAACATAATACGTGGGCACCATATAATCTAAATAAGGAAAAGAGACGGGGTCTACTTGAAATCCTTTTGATCTTAAATTTTCAATGTATGCATTCACACGATTGCGAATTTCTGGATGAACCGCTTCGTTTTCAACAGCTTCTTTGAGGTACGCAATTTTAGGCTTTCCATTAAACTCATTACTGAAGTTCAGCTTCGCTTGCAATGCGGTGCTATCGAACTCGTCTGGCCCAGAAATAATTTCTGTAATTAACTGAGCATCTTCGATGCATTTTGTCATTGGCCCAATCTGATCAAAACTTGACGCGTATGCTACAAGTCCATGTCTTGAAATAACACCATAAGAAGGTTTGAATCCAACTATTCCCGTTAATGAGGCCGGTTGACGAATACTTCCCCCCGTGTCACTTCCTAAAGCCGCCAAACATAAATCTGCAGCTACCGCTGATGCCGCGCCTCCAGAGGACCCCCCGGGTACACGATTTTCATCCATTGGATTCAGTACGGGACCGTAATAAGATGTTTCATTGGACGAACCCATTGCAAATTCATCGCAATTCAATCGACCAATTATAATAGCGTCTTCCGCCAATAATCTTTCCACAACTGTGGAGCTATAGAGCGATTTAAAATTGGAAAGGATTTTAGAGGAGGCCGACGCTCCATGATCTTTAAAGCAAATGTTGTCTTTGATTCCAATGACCATTCCGGCCAATTTACCGGCTTTACCTTCACTCCATTTTTGCTGAAGTGCTTTTGCCTGAGCCAATGCTTCTTCCGGCCAAATTTCTACGAAGGCATTTAGATTTTTCCTCTGCTCAATCTTAGTCAGATAGGACTGAATGAGCTCTTCAAATGTAATGGACGAATCAGAGAGTGCTTTTTGAACCTCTCTTAAGGATTTAAAAGACATATCAAAGAAAATTACTTATTCTCTTCTGTCTTTTCTGCTGGTGCGTCGCCTTTGCTCGCGTCTTTGAATTCCTTCATTCCACGACCTAAACCACGCATTAATTCTGGAATTTTCTTACCTCCGAACAACAAAAGCACAATTACCAGAATGATTAATATTTCTTTGAACCCAATTCCCATAACGAATTTTTTTTCAAATATACTGCATTCTACTTTTTACTCGGGCAAACAAATTGCGTTCGTGTAAGATTGGTTTTTGAAATGGCGTTGAATCCGCCGGCCACATCAATCACATTTGCTATGCCTCTGGCTTTTAAAATACTACAAGCAATCATACTTCTGTATCCGCCCGCGCAATGCACATACTTCGTTTTTTCATCTTGAAACTTTGACATATGCAAATTCAGCTCGTGCAGCGGTGTGGTGTAGGCCAATTCCAAGTGCTCCGCTTCATACTCACCCGGTTTTCTCACATCAAAAACTTTAAAATCTCCTTCTGCCACTCTTTTCTCAAATTCTTCTGCATGAATACTTTCAATTGTATCCAATTCGAAACCGCTTTGTTTCCAGGCTTCCATGCCACCACTTAAAAATCCAACAACCCCATCGTATCCAACTCGAGCTAATCTAGTGATTGCCTCTTCTTCTTGCCCTTCATCCGTTACCAACAAAATAGATTGTTTCAAATCTGTGATTAGCGTTCCTACCCAAGGAGCAAAATCTCCCTTAAGACCAATGTTAATGGCTCCTGGAATAAATGCTTGACAAAAAGACTGTGGTGCTCTTACGTCTAGAATTAATACCGACTCATCTTCGCTTCTCAATTGAAACTGCTCTGGGCTCAACCCTTGAGCAGACTTTGATAAAACTGAGTTTAAACTGTCTGCTCCGGACTTATTCAATGCAACGTTCTCTGCAAAATAGTAGGGGGGTGCTAATAACCCTGTTGTAAGTTCTTGAACAAACTGCTCTTTCGATATGTCTTGTAATGCGTAGTTCACTTCTTTCTGATGACCCAATGTGTCAAACGTTTCTTTACTCATATTCTTACCGCACGCGCTTCCCGCGCCATGCGCGGGGTAAACCAACACATGATTTTCTAGAGGCATGAGTTTATTTCTTAGGCTATCATAAAGCATTCCGGCCAAATCTTCTTGTGTAATTGAACCGGCTTTTTGGGCCAAGTCTGGTCTTCCAACGTCGCCGATAAACAAGGTGTCTCCTGTAAACACCGCATGTTGAACACCATCCTCATCGCGCAATAAAAAGCAACTGCTTTCCAAGGTGTGCCCCGGTGTATGAAGAACTTCAATGGTAATATTTCCCACTTTTAGTATTTCACCATCATGAGCAACGTGTGAGTCAAAATTTGTTTTAGCGCTTGGTCCAAAAACAATTTTCGCTCCCGTAGCCTCGCTTAACTCCAAATGTCCACTCACGAAGTCAGCGTGAAAATGTGTTTCTAAAATATATTTTATAACGGCTCCATTCGATTTCGCCTTTTCAACATACGATTGAACATCGCGCAATGGATCAATAATTACAGCCTCTCCGTTGCTTTCAATGTAATAGGCTCCTTGAGCTAAACACCCGGTGTAAATCTGTTCTATTTTCATATACTAACTATTATTTCTTTGATTGTCATTCCAATTCCTACGAGCAGCAAAATTAGAGAAAAGACTTGTTTCAGCTTTTGATCTTCCCACTTCTTTGATGCAATGCCACCAATCAATGCACCCGTGATTGCGAGCAAGATAAATATCCACAACTGCGACCATGGCAATTGCGTTTGAATATTCCATGAAGTAGCAATTCCCGTTGTTGCATTCACAAAGATGACCACTAAACTTGTTGCAACCGCTTCGGCCATTTTCAATTGTTTGGTGGAATTCAATACCGGCACAATTAAAAAACCCCCTCCCGCTCCGATTAGACCGCCCAGCAGCCCAACCGTTGAGGCTTTTGAATAGAATACAAGTTTAGAATATTCCTTTGAATTCGTTGGGGATTTCCTTCCTGAAAAGTAAACGAGAAAAACAATTCCAATAAACAAAATAGTTAACGCTTGATTTACGTAAACTCCAAACATCTCTTTGGGAAGAGTGGGTAAAATCCACGTTCGTGTAATTACTAATGTTGGAATAGACAACAACAAAAATTTCACAGCCCATTCCCACCGAACGAAAGACCGTTTTGATATCAATGCTACGGAAGCTCCTAATAGCAATATCCAATACGATGCTGAAGCAGCCTCTACCATGCTTAAATGAAAAATGGCCACTAAAATTGGAATAGACAGCAGGGCTCCACCTCCGCCAATTGCTCCTAAAATGAAGCCCATAAATAGAGCACCAACCCATCCTATGAAAATCAAAAGCGAACTCATTCAACGAAGTTAGGTAGTGTGAATATACTTAGCGATGACAATAATCACACGAGCATGCTGGCTGAACGCAAAAGCTCCTGCGTGTATTGATTTTTCGGTGCGTTGAAAATGTCTGAGATGGACCCCGATTCTACAATTTCACCCTTTTGCATAATCATAGCGGAATCACACATGTGATAAACAACCGACATGTCATGAGAGATAAACAAGTAGCTCAGGTTTTTTTGTTCTCTTAGCTCATTGAGCAAATTCAGAATTTGACTTTGAACCGAAACATCCAATGCTGCTACAGCTTCATCGCAAATGAGCAACTCCGGCTGAGATGCTAGAGCCCTTGCAATAACAATGCGTTGTCTTTGCCCACCAGAAAAATTATGTGGATATTTTGACCGAGCGTCTCCTTCCATTCCAACTTCATTTAATAAAATTTCTACTCGCTCATTCAATTGACTTTTTGAAAGGTTCGGTTCGTAAACTCGAAGTGTTTCAAGAAGCGTTGTAGCTATGGTGTGTTTCGGATTCAATGAAGCAAACGGGTCTTGAAAAACCATTTGAATCTTTCCTCTAACAGGTTTTGAAAATGGTTGAGAACTGCTTAGAAGCTCTGTTCCTTTCCAATGCACCGCACCCGCGGTGGGAGGCAATAGACCAAGTAAAATTTTACTCAACGTGGTTTTGCCACATCCGCTTTCTCCAATGAGCGCTAAACTTTGCCCTTGCTTTATATCAAATGAAATATCATTCAGCGCTTTATGGTCTGTATTGTTGTATTGCTTAGAAACATTTTTGACTTCCAAAATTGATAATTCCGATGCTGAAAAAGCATAGGTTTTTTTAATGATGAACTCATCTTTAAGCGTCATTAACCGTTCTCCTTTTCTCTCCCTATTTGGCTTGCAGGCGAGTAAGCCTTGTGTGTAAGGGTGTTGAGGGTTGTGTAATATTTCTTGAGCGCGACCCTGTTCAACAATTTGGCCCTTTTGCATTACGATTACCTCGTCAGATACAATTGCAACTGCTTCAAGGTCATGAGAAATAAATAATATAGATATCTCGCGTTTGGATTGTATATTTTTCAATAAGTCTAAAACCGCCTTTTGCACTGTCGGATCAAGTGCCGTTGTTGGTTCATCAGCAATGAGAAGCTGAGGGTTTCCAACCAAAGCCATGGCAATCATCACCCGTTGCCTCTGTCCTCCGGAAAGTTGATGCGGGTATTTTTTATAAACCTCTTTGGGAACAGGTAATTGTACTTCATTGAAAAGTTGTAAAACATACTCCTTTCCCGCAGTTTTTCCAATACCACTTGGAATTGCCTCTGATACTTGAGATCCGCAGGTCAATGCTGGATTCAAGGCGGTCATGGGCTCTTGAAAAATGAAGCCTATACCTTTCCCTCTGTATGTTTTTAAATCATGAGGATTTCGAAATTCTTGAGTTTCGCTACTTAGGGGTGGAAAAACAACAATTGACCCAGTGGTGTATTTGATGTTTGTGTTATCTAATAGACCCAACATGGTTAACGCAGTTAGTGATTTCCCACTACCTGATTCACCAACTACAGAAAGCCAAACATTTTTTTTCAGGCACAACGAGACATTTTTTAAAACACAGGAATCACCAAATGTCGCAGATAGGTTTTCTATTCGAACCATTTCCATGCTTGCAAGATCGTATGAAAAAAAAGGTGGAAAAAATTAATCCCTTGGAATAATAAACACATCTCAACTGAAAACCAATGAACTGTGATTACTTCAACCGTTTGAATTTGACTATATTTGAATCAATCTGTAGACTATGAAAAAAATATTATTTATTTGTATAGGGCTCTTTTTAACTGTTTCTCATCTTCAAGCTCAAACTTGGAGTGAGGATGTAGCCCCAATTCTTTTCAATCATTGCGCGAAATGCCACCATACGGGTGGGATTGGTCCCTCGTCATTCATGACGTATGATGACGCCTACAACGGTCAATCCAGTATCTATACTGCAATCATGAGCGGTGAAATGCCCCCTTGGCCGGCAGATCCGAATTACAGACATTTCGTTGGGGAGAATGTATTGACTGTTGTTGAAAAGCAAACCATTGAAAACTGGATTTCCGCTGGTGCACCATCAGGAGATTTAGCCCTAGCTCCAACAGCACCGGTTTTTAATGATAATACTCAACTTCCTAGTATTGACGCCAGCTTCATGACGCCCAATTATACAAGTCCCGCAACGAATTCAGATTACTACAGAACGTTTGTAGTTCCTAGTGGGCTTATTCAAGATGGGTGGTTAGATGCAATTGAAATAATACCAGGAAACGATGACATAGTTCATCACGTGGTCATCTCTTACGACCCAACAGGAGCGGGCGCACAACAAGATGCGAATGATCCCGGTGAAGGATTTCAATCTACTGGTGGAGGTTTAGTGAATGGGGCGAAGTTCGTGGCTGCTTGGGCGCCAGGAGGTGGGCCGCTTTGGGTTCCCAATGGCTTTGCACAACGTCTAGAGGCGGGGGGAGATTTTTTAATTGAATTTCATTATCCGGCTGGAACCCTTGGTCAATCAGACCAAACAACAGTGAATTTGCATTACTCAGATGATCCAACACCGCGTGAGGTGTGGTACAATCCTATTTTAGTTCATGCACCGGGTGTGTTGGATCAAAACTTTTTATTCATTCCGGCCAACCAAACGGCTACGTTCACTGAAACGTACAATGTTCCTTATGATGTTACGCTTATTGGTTGCTTTCCACACATGCATTTGATTGGACGAAGCATAAGCAGTTGGGCTGAACTTGCCGATGGAAGCACGGAGCCACTTATTAGCATTCCAAATTGGCGATTCAAATGGCAGCTCAGTTATAACTATCCGCAGCTCATTCCAATTCCACAAGGAACTCAGCTCAGGGCTGAGGCTTTTTATGACAACACTTCGGCGAATCCGTATAACCCGAACAATCCACCACAGCTAGTAATTGCCGGTGAAGAAACGGGTGATGAAATGATGATTGTTTTCTATTGTTATACCTATTATGTGAATGGCGATGAAAATATTGTTGTTGAACCTATTGTAAACGTGAATGAATCACTTAACTCGATAGCCGAAAGTTTAATTTACCCCAATCCAAATGC
>JBJTWB010000149.1:0-2078 GCA_046081505.1 Bacteroidota bacterium
GTCAAAAATTTCCACCCCGTATTCAAAGTATTTCGATGCATTAAACAAATTACCGATAGCTATATCATTCGAAGAATCTATTCCAGAAATAATCATGCTGCTGTTGTAATTCGCACAAGGACCACTTGCACTTACAAATTGATACCACGTTGAGCATGTTATGCTGAAATCAAATGTTCCATTTTGATCCATGTCAATTTGAATGGAGGAAGTTGAATCTGTTGGAACGGGAATAGCACCGCATCCAGACGGATGCTGAATCACTGAATCTACGCAAGTCAGTAATACTGCTGGTGCATATTCAGTGTGAATGATTACAGCATTGTCTTCATTGGAATCCGTTCTGCAAGCGGATACAATAAAAAATAAGCAAACCCTGAAGTAGCTGAAATTATATTTTTGAAAATTAATCAATTGGAGTTAATTGTTGAATGTGTTGGTTGAATTGATATTCATTGAAATTTTCCCAACGGGGTGCATTTTCTAATGGCTTTCCAAGTAAAGAATCCATTATGAAATTTTGATTCGAATATTTTTCGAAGAGAACATGTAAGAGTTTGAAGAAGAAATCTGAAAGTAGGGTGCAGTCAAGAAATTGAATTTCGTCTTTTTCTAAGAACCCAAAAATTGAGAGTACATCGTGTTTTTCATTTTCCTCAATGGTTGTCTTATAACCGTCACGAAGTGCTCTATAAACCAGATTATTCCAAGAAATGTGGTCATGAGCCCATTCTACCTGATTCAGGTGGGTTGCGTGCTCACAAACAAGAACAATGGATTGTAAGACTTCTTTCAAATGCGACATTGGGAATTCGTCAAAGCTTCTGAATTCGAATCCACTTTGATACAGTTTTTCTCTATTGAAATCAAGTCCTAAGTCATTAAGCAATTGATAACTCATGTTTTGTTCAATTTGGTCTCTCCACCAAATGCAATCTTCTTTTTTGAATTTCAAGAGCTTTCTGAATTCTTCAACAGGGAAGGTGAGAACTTTGCCTTTCGGCATGGAAACATGATAAGTGCCAATTCCAGTGTATCTAGACATTGCATTTCGCATGGATCCGCCTGCGAATAAATCACCTGTTTCTTTCATTGAGACAGCTGCAGCAAATACATCAGGACTACCCAAAGTGGCTATGAACAAGGGTTCTATCCATTGTAAAAGATATATGGCCCTGTTGTGCATTTCGTCGAATGCTTGGTAATCTTCTATTTTACTATCTATTGTTGATGTTGGTAGGGTAAAGTGAAAATGGAATGTTCCGTTATTGAATAAAACCAAGTTCTTTTGGTTAGACATGAACATGTTTATTCCAAAGTTGTACGCCGGGTAAGATAATTTATTCGGGAAAATTCCTGAGTCATTTAAAGCGTCGAGAAACAACTGTTTTGAGGCTTTTAACTCTTGGAATGTCTCATCTACAATTCTATTTTCAAAATATTTCGTTACAAATTCTACGGTGTCGCCATCAAAAAGAATACATCCCATGGGATTATCTTTTTGAGTTAGCATGCTTTTTATTTGATGTGGTTGTGACTTTAAAAAAAGTTCCAATATGGACTCGCCAGAGTACTTTGGGTTATCTTGAAGTGGAGGTGCAGATAATATAGTCTTGTGTTCGTAATAAATGTCAAGTTTGTCTAACGAGTGACTATTCATCATTCTACTCACAAAATAATTCCGATCGGTTTCAAATGCAGATGTTAAAACTCGGTCAAGTACCCCTGGTTTATAACATTTCAAATAGTCAATGCTGTATCTTTCGCGTCCCATACGTTCTTGAATGAACTTGCCTGAGACGCGATGTACCTCTTGAATTTGAAGATAGGTTTCGTTTTCTAACCCAATACCCCAGTAATGTTTCTTAATTGGGTTGTTTTGCATTTCGTGTGTAGTGTTAATTTTTTTTTCCTTGGAGTACGAGGTCATTCATGATAAAAGAGAACAAATGAACTGTAGCGTTCATGGTTCCACCAATCTCTTCTTTTCTTTGCGAAATAGTTGTAATTCAGTTTACCTGCCTGAGATTGCAAGGGGTAAATAACCTGGTTGTTTTCTCTATACGCTTTTCTTTTTT
>JBJTWB010000150.1:0-6701 GCA_046081505.1 Bacteroidota bacterium
ATTGTTAATTCCTTTTTATAGACCTGCGCCATCACTTCTGGCGCTAGGTGTGACTGATCCACGTTCGAATGAAATGCTACATTCTGGCGGAACCTTATGCTCCATAGATTTAGATAACAACGGTCTTCATGATTTGGTGGTTGGTGATGTTACAGAAACCAATTTGGGAGCCCTTCTCATGGAAAATGCATGGGACGGATTAGATTCGGTGATTGCATTTCAAAATGATTTCCCATTGCAACAGGGAGCAACAGTTCAAGTGAATTTGCCCCTGTTTCCCGCTGCTTACTATGAAGACGTAACAGCTGATGGTATTCGCGACCTCATTGTTGCACCGAATTCTTATTCGGCAATGGATGATCGCAATGGAGTTTGGATGTACAAGAACAACGGTGCGAACGCTGGTCCCCAATTTGAATTTCAATCCACGAATTTTTTGCAAAACGAAATGATTGACCTTGGTACTTGCGCTTATCCTGTGCTTACTGATGTGAATGCAGACGGATTGAAAGATTTAATGGTTACCAATAGAAAGTATTTTAATCCGTTCAATTGGAGTGATAGCCACACCTCGCGTATTTATTATTTTCAAAACACAGGCACTGCCGAAATTCCGAGTTTTGAATTAATGACAGACAATTATTTGCCTTTGGAAACAGATACCCTTGATAGTAAGTATTTGGCTTTTGGTGATGATGACGGTGATGGTGATGAAGATATGCTTATTGGAGTGATGAACGGATATTTGTTTCGGTATGAGAATACAGCGGGACAAGGAAACGCAATGCAATTTTCTGTTACACCGGAAACACTCACAACTTCAAATGGGACAGTCATAGATGTGGGTCAATATGCCGCGCCGCAATGGGTAGACTTAAATGAAGATGGGTTACTTGATTTAGCGGTGGGAGAGAAGAACGGAAACGTGAATTATTTTCAAAATGTTGGAACCGCCAATGCGCCTGCGTATGATTTCATAGAAGATTCATTGGGACATTTTGCAGCAACAAATATCATTGGTGTTTTTGGATATAGCATTCCACATTTTTATAAGAACGGACAAAATCAATGGGAGATATTGGTAGGAACGGAGACCGGGCAAATTAATCACTACTCCGTTGAAGATGGAAATTTGAATGGGAATTTCAACCTTGAGACGTTAGATTTTTATGGAATTAATGAAGGAGAGCGGTGTGCAGTGTGGTACGAAGACATTACTGCCGACGGGCTGCCCGATTTGTTTGTTGGTCAAATAGGTGGTGGTCTTGGTTTTTATACCAGTGATAGCATAATTTCAGTTTCGGAAATTCCCAATCTTGTTTGGAATGTATATCCAAATCCAACGGTTGATGAGGTTGTCATTCAACTTCAATCGGGAGCTGCAGGAGCCATGTGGATTGAAGTATTAGACAGTCAAGGTAGATCTATTTATAGCCAAAAAGCAGTTGGAAATTCAATTCAAATTTCCATGAGTGACTATGCGCCTGGTGTTTACTTCATTCGATTAAACGGCCGAGAGGTGCAACGGGTAGTAAAACTTGAAAGATAGAATTTATCCTCTTCTTCGTTCCAACAAGATCATCATCATCAAGGATAATGTTGCCTGTAAATCTGTTGATTCTGATTGATCTGACAAGCGTTGCAAACTGAATTTTCTTCCAAAAAATGACGCTTCTTTTTTTAGTCTATAAATGACTTGGTCATTGTGGTCTTTAACCACGTATGCCGGATTGAATAAGTATCCTGTGAGTAGTCCAAGAATTGGAATTTCAGATAGAAGGGCGTCTCCAACTTTTACCCATGGATTTTCTTCTTGAATAATGAGGTTGTTTTCGTTCGCTTCGTTGAAGATTTCATAACGCGCTTTCCAAATGGAAGCCCATCCTCTGCGAGCTACTTTGCCAAGTTCATTTCCTTCGCTGTTGGTGAAAGCATAGGCCGCATTGAAATCAATCCATTTGTTGGCTTTGATGGTATAGAGTAATTCACTTTTTGATTCGTTGGAATAGACCATGATTTCATCTACGAATTTGAACATTTTCTGACGAACATAAGCAACAGTGTTTCCATTATTGTCTTGTACCGTAAAATCGTTGGCCAATGTGGTTATTTTGAATTTGAAGTGAAGTGGGAATTGCATTTTGATTTTGTTTGTGGTGAACGAAATTAGTGAATTTGAAAGACGAATGAATTTATTCATCCCACAATTTCCAACTCTCCTCAGCTTGAATATGCAGCATGCCAAGTCCGTTGCAAACGGTAGCACCTTGTGTTTTAGCTAGAGATAGAAAAGCGGTTTCGGCAGGGTTGTATATTAAATCAATTGCGATGTGACCGTTTCCCATGGCTTCATAAGGAAGTATGGGGCTTTCATCTATTAATGGGTATTGACCAAGTGGAGTGGTATTCACAACAAGTGTACATGCTTGAATTAAAGCTGGAGTTATGTCTTCATATGTGCAATGCTGAGCTTCATGACTTTGCTTTTCTCTGCTCACAACAAAATATCGGATTCCCCATTTCTTCAGAACATATTGAACGGCTAATGAAGCTCCGCCACTTCCTAAAATCAAGGCATTCTCTACTTTATTTTCCATTAAAGGGACGAGCATTCGCTCGAAGCCAATGCAATCTGTATTGTGACCAATGTACTTTCCGTTTTTTAGTGAAATACAATTGACCGCACCAATAGCTTGGGCTGCTTCATCAAGTTGATTTAAATATGGAATAATTTCAGATTTGTAAGGAATAGTGACATTGAAGCCGTTGAATGAATTTTTATTGAATAGGTCTTCAACAAGGGCAATGGAATTTAATTCAATGTTATGGTACTCGGCTTGAATTTGTAACCGCGCAAATTTTTCTGTGAAATACGCTTTTGAAAAACTATAACCTAGGGTTTTTCCAATGAGGCCATACCGTTTCATTTCGAACTGAATTTCGCTCGCAATGCAGCAATAATCATTGGTAAAATACTCAATGCAATGATGACTAAGACAACGGCTTCAAAGTGCTTTTGAATGAATTCTATTTGTCCTAAAAAATATCCGGCAACGGTCATAGACGTGATCCATAAAAATCCACCGAAAATATCGAAAGGAAAAAATTTACTTCGATAATCCATCTTGCCAATTCCAGCAACGAACGGAGTAATGGTGCGAACTACAGGCACGAAACGAGCCATGATAATGGCTTTCGTCCCATATTTCTCAAAAAAAGATTCTGTCTTTTTTAAATGTTTCTCGGCAACAAGTGCACGCCCAAAAATCTTTTTCGATAAGATGCGCTCTCCAAAGAATCGGCCTATCCAGTAATTGGTTTGATCGCCGGCAATGGCAGCAAGAATAAGCAGCCCAATGAGCAGGAATAGACTTAACTCATTTTCTCCGGCGCAAAGAGCCCCGGCGGCAAAGAGTAATGAATCGCCAGGCAGAAAAGGCATAATCACTAATCCTGTTTCAACAAAAATGATAACAAACAAGATGAGGTAAAACCAGTTGTGATAGGTGTCAAGAAGGATAGGTAATTCGGTATTTAAATTTCGAACAAAATGCAACAGCCACTCGAGAAACTCCATCATGTTACAACGTGCATTTTAAAGATGAATCGAATTTTTCAGCGTATGCCTGCACACCGCCTTCAAGGCTGTATAGGTGTTGATGATTGAACTTGTGTTCTAAGAAATACACCAACGCATCTGAACGCTTCCCGGAATTGCAATGAAAGATTAACGGTTTGTCTTCTGGGAAGGAATTGAAATTATGAATAACCTGATCTAAAGGAATGTGCGTTCCACCAATATGACAAAGTGCAACTTCGTAATCCTCACGAATATCAATGAGCATGAAGTCTTTCCCTTCCAGTTTCCATTGGTTGAACGTCTCTAATGATAAAAACATATTAGCTTTTATATTTCGTTACAATTTCTTCAGGTAAATAATCGAAGAAAGTGTCGCCGCGAAGTCCACTGCGTAAACATTCTAAAGGAATTATTTCATTTTCTGCAATATTTCCGAGGTTCACATTCGCACCGCAATGCTTAATGAAATAAACTTGTTGCGCTTTTTTAGGAGCTTCCCAAATGATGGAATTGCCATCTACTTTGCTCAAAATCTTGTTGATTAACATAACATGAGCTTGGCCTGAGGGTCTATAAATTCCAACTGTGCCACTTTCTCTCGCTTCAGCAATTACTTTCCATGAACCGGCTTGCAATTCGGTTTGCATCATTTTGATCCATTTTGAAGGAGAGATCAGTATACCCTCTTCTTTTGAACCTACTTCAGATAAAACGCGGTAATCTTTCGCGAACTCGGCAATGAGTTCACATTTGATGTTGTGATCTAAAACCACACTACCGTCAGAAACTTCTACAGTGTCTAGTTTTAATCGGTCAACTAATTTTTTATAATCGTTTATTTGATTTCGAACGAAATACGCCTCAAACAGAGTACCTCCGAGGTAAACTTTAATTCCGGCTTCATGATAAAGTTTGACTTTCTCTTCAACTTGATTGGAAAAAATGGATGTTCCAAATCCCAACTTAACCATGTCAATATAATCTGAGCCAGCTTCAACCATGTCCTCTGCTTGACGAATGGAAAGTCCTTTGTCCATAACCATAGTCAAACCAAATTCTCTAGGTTTTCCCTCGCGTTGTGGTAGAAATGATAAATTATGCTTCATAGTTTAAAATCAATGCAAAGGCAAATATAAGAAAACCTAGAGCGTGTACTTCTTACACTAAGCCCAAATCTTGCTTCAACTGCAAGTAGAAATGTACTTGCTGAATTTTCGGATAATATGTTTCGAACTCTTCCAGGTCTGGCTTATCATTTTGAAGTACCATCAGCATCAGTTGTTCAGCCTCTTGTATTTTGCCACATTCATACAAGTAAACCACTCTTCGCATGGCTAAGTCAGCATTCGAAACGTGAAATAGGGTCGCTTCTTCCAAAACTTGAAGTGCCTGAAAAAGTTGTTTTTGTTTGTAGTGAATATCTGCTAGAGCCATCCATGATTCATCATTATCTGGAAACTCTTTCGTTAAATGCTCTCCTAACAACTGCGCATCGAAATACTTTTCTTGTTTAGCAAGCATTTCAATTTTGTAAAGGGTATAATCTGGATTCTTTGGCTCCAGGGCAATGGCTTTATCTATGAAGGGGAAGGCCTCTTCCGTTTTTCCTTGCAAATCCATGACCACGCCAATGCCTAAGTACGCATCGGCCCAAAACTCATCGCTCTCTATGCTTTTGTAGTAATAAAAAAGAGCTTTGTCAAGATTCCCCATTTTCTCGAAGCATTCACCAACGTGACAAAAAACAGGTGCTTGTGGTGGCTCAATGGCATATGATTCTTCTAGTACTTCAAGTGCTACAGCGTATTTCTCTTGTTTAAAAAGTGCGTGCGCTTTATTGTAATATGCTGGGGCGAAATCACTTTGAATAGCCATGCAATAGTCATAAGCTTCAATGGCATCATCTAGTTTTTCTAAACGCTGCAGGGCATTGCCCAAGTTATACCAAGCAGCAAAGCTATACGGATGTTCGTCTATGAATTTGTGGAAATAGGTTGCACAAACAGCATGCAGTCCCGCCACTTCATAGCAGAATGCTAATTCATATAAAAGTGTTTCGTTTTCCGGATTGCGTTGAATTCCTTTGTGTAAAACATCAATGGCCTTTTCATGCCGATCGAGATTCTCATATTCCAAAGCCATTTCCAAATACACTTCATCTATTTCTTCTTCATCACAAACCGCTAGTGCTTTTTCGTAATACAGAATGGCTTTGTTGTGTTCTCTAAGCTGACTGTAAATGGCAGCCATGGTGAGCAACATTTCATCATTATTGGGTTCGAATTTTTCCAGCACTTTCAACCTAGAGAGTGCTTTAGAAAGCTGACCAATGCCTGAAAGAATTTGAACTTCTTTCATGATGAGAGAGGTGTTTTCTGGAAAAAGTGAATAGGCATATTCCAAAACTTTAATGGCTTTTTGAAAGCTTAAGTTGTCTTGGTATGCTTCAATAATCATTTCAAACTGTTCAACGTCGAAATAGTACGATTCGTTTTTACGAATCATTTCTTCAAACCGTTGAATGAGTTCATGTGAATTGTGATGCTCTTTTGAATTTTCGCTCATGGGCTAACTTCCTTCTTCAAAAATACGTGAATTCAACGCAGGAAGTTCAGGAATATTTGAACAGGTAATACACCATTTTAGCGTATTCATTGAAGGTGGTAATTATTCCTTCTTCGTTTTTGTACCACGACTCGGGCGTAAAATTCTCATTTTTAGCTGCTAAGAAGACCAATTCAATACCTTCTCTTTCAAATTTTTCTTGAAAAGTCATTCGTAAACGACGCAAGTGATATTCACTACTGAGTATTCCAATTTTCTTAAGATGATGCGATTTGGCGTATTGTAATATTTCCTCACTCTCCTCGAAGCTACTTGTGGCACTTCCCAAAACTTCGATTGATGTGGAATCCACACCTTGGTGAATGAGACATTGTCTAGTTAGCTCTCCGTCGGAGAGATGGTACCCCAATGCTTGAATTTGTACAGGAAAATTTCCACCGGTGCATACCACGGAAGATGGGAAAGCTTTGAGATGTTGTGCAGCAGCTAATCCTCTTTCGTGACTATTTCCTCCTAGAACAAATACAGTTTCAACTTTTTGAGGCTCATCAGCAGC
>JBJTWB010000151.1:0-6572 GCA_046081505.1 Bacteroidota bacterium
AAATAACTGGCTTTAGATCAGCTCTGGCTGCATATATTGCTGCAGTATATCCGGCGGGGCCACTGCCAATGATGAGGCATTTGATGTTTTCGTTCGCTTCCATAATTCATTGTAATTAGTGGGCAAATATAAGTTTATTCAATGGAACGAATTGGAATCTATGTCACAAGTTAAATTGAGAAGTTAGAAAAGCGGTCCAAAGTGAATCTTCTGGCACTGGTGCAACGATCCGTACGGGTTTATTTTTAGTCGGATGCGGAAATTCAATTTCTCTTGCGTGCAAATGGATACCACCATTTGGGTTCGTTCTTTTAGAACCATATTTCACATCGCCCTTTATGGGACAACCAATAGAAGATAAGGTTACTCGAATTTGGTGATGTCTTCCTGTTTTAGGTTTAACTTCAAGAAATGAATAGTGTTCACCCTTACCAATGACTTGATATGATAATTCGCTTTCTTTGGCGTTGCCCCGCGGTTGATTGCTTGCGAAGCTTTTATTCAATGCTTCGTCTTTCCATAAAAAATTACGCACAACATCTGCATTCTTTGGTGGAGTCTCGGAAACTACAGCCCAGTATGTTTTTTGAACATCGCGAGATTTGAAAAAAGCAGTGAGTCTCGAAAGCGCTTTGCTTGTCTTTGCAAATACCACAATTCCTGAAACTGGACGGTCTATGCGATGCACTGTACCACAAAAAACCTCACCTGGTTTATTGTATTTTTTTTTCAAATAAGACTTGATGATATCGCTGAGAACAGGATCACCCGTGCGATCTGCTTGCACAATATCTGAACTTCTTTTATTAACCACTATGAGATGGTTGTCCTCGAACAGAACACGAATATTTTCAGCTGTAGTTTGCTCGGAAGGATTCGCGGCTTTGAAATTATTCTTGTGCTTAATACTGTTCTTTCTCATTCGGGAAATCAACATTTCTTACATCTGCTACATACTGTTCTAAGGCAGTTGTCATTTGTTCGCCGAGGTTAGCGTATTTTCTTAGGAATCGGGGTGTAAATCCTTCAGTAATACCCAACATATCATGAAGAACCAATACTTGGCCGTCTACTTGGTTTCCTGCACCAATTCCTATGACAGGAACATGAACAGACTCAGCAACTCGTTTTGCGAGCTTAGCGGGAATTTTTTCAAGTACAATGGCGAAACATCCCGAATCCGCTAGCATTTTCGCGTCATGTATCAATCGTTCAGCCTCTTCTTCTTCCTTAGCACGTACCTGATAAGTTCCGAATTTATAAATACTTTGAGGTGTTAATCCCAAGTGTCCCATTACCGGAATCCCAGCAGTTAAAATGCGTTTAATGCTCTCTATGATTTCTTCACCACCTTCAAGTTTAACAGCATGGCCACCGGTTTCTTTCATGATTCGAATTGCAGAATTCAAGGCTTCTTTAGAATTTCCTTGATAAGAACCAAACGGCATATCAACAACCACCAAAGATCTATTGCAAGCGCGAACAACGCTGCTAGCGTGATAAATCATTTGATCTAACGTAATGGGTAAAGTTGTCTCATGGCCTGCCATAACATTCGAAGCCGAGTCACCAACCAAAATGACATCAATTCCTGCTTTGTCAACAATTCCGGCCATGGTGTAATCATATGCGGTTAACATGGCTATTTTCTCCCCTTTATTTTTCATTTCTTGGAGAGTATGGGTTGTTACCCGACGAACGTCTTTATTAACGGACATGAATTCTAATTGGATTTTATGAATTTTTGTGAGTGTACCCGAGTGTCATTTTCAAAAATCTCAATGATATAGATTCCTTCAGCGAGGTCTTTGACAGAAATAGAAGCAAGTGATGAGGAATTGGAATTAAGATTTTGAATAACTCGACCTTGCAAATCTGAAACTTTGATTTGAAGTTGTTTCGACTGGATTCGTGGGTGAGAGATGTATATGAAATCGTTGGTAGGGTTCGGGAACAGGCTGAAATTAGAATCGTTTTCTTCTATACCAACGGTGCTCACGAAAAACGCTTTGAAGAGAGAATTATCTATTGTAATTAAATTTTCCCAAATTGAATCATTAACATCAGTTATCAATGCTGAATTTTCCCAGTGTGAGAATGCGAATCCAGGATTTGCAATGGCTTCAATTTTAACGGGAACACCATCAAAATAGACACCTTGCCATGGATATTCATCAGGCACTATGGTACTAATATGTATTTTACCCGCACCAAGTGGAAAAACGTCAAGTTCAATGTCCACTTGTTGGGGAAGAGAAAATCCATTTTGAATGTGGTTTCTTACTTGTCCCGTTCTGCATAAAAGCTGTTCTTGGAAAGTGAGGTGGTTGTTATAAAAGTTATCCATTTGTCCCGGAACGTTCCAGGGATCCCCCCAACGTTGAAATTCATTTTGCATTTCAACTAAGGTCTGATTGAAGAAGTGGTTTTCAACCGCTATGATGCGTTCGTCGCGGTAATTTGTATTCATCAAATCAGCGAAACGATTTATAAAATAGTTTTTGTATTTCGAATTTTGAATGCTCTTTTTCCAAACATTAATGTATGGTGTATCTGATCCAAACAGATGCCCAATATGATCAGAATTACAATCGGTCCAACCGTTCGGTTGAAGGGCCAATTCAAGGTCTATGGTTGCGAACCTCCAACGGCCATTTGTTGCATCACTGCGGTAGATTTTAATATTATTCCAAGGCCAGTCAACATTGCCCATCCACGACTCAGAAATGATATAGTCGGTATAATAAGTTAAATCGAAATACTGATCTGCTTGATCCCAAAAGTTGATGGAACTTTGATCTAAAGCATTGAACGCGTTGTACGAATTCCAAAAATTATTTACATCACCGTCAACTGCACGAAGAACTCCTCCGTTCCAATAACTCAGAGATAGAATTTCTGTAGTAGAGTTGGTTGCATCTTCGAGAGTCTTGAACATTTCTTTGTTGTATTTCTCTCGCAATTCGTAAAGTCCAAAATACTGGCCGTTGATGTAGACAGTAACGGGTCGCCAGGCTGAGAAATACGTATTGCTTCCATTGCACATGAGGTGCACTTGGCAAGCGTCTTTATAAGGAAGTACCAGATACTGATTGCTTCCGTTACGTAAATAGAAATCACTGTATTTATTCCTTGTAGGTCTATTGGGAATGATTGGATAAATAATGGGTTGTTCCCCTAAAACACTATTTGCCATTTCAAGTCTGAATGAGTGTTGCGGATGTGACCGACTTCCACCCGCACCCCCATCTACCATCATACCTGAGTTGGTTGAGAAAAGTAATGGGTGTCCGGGAATTGAATCGAAGTAATCAACATGGGCGTCTCGCAACCAATCCTGATCCCAATGATCAAATATACCCGTTGCGCCATAAAGGTTGCTGTTTGAGGTAGATACTGAGATGATAGGTGTTTGATGACTTACATTAAACAGGTATGACGCAGTTGTAGCGCCACTTGGTATCATGTTAGGTAAATATACTCGAGCTCTAAGAATTCTCGATTGGTAAATGGGAATAGGTTGGCCATTGTATATGGGGGAAGTTTGATTTGGTGTGCTGCCGTCGAGCGTGTATCGGATTGTTCCCGTTGGGTTATTTGGGTCGTAAATAGAAACATTTTGCATGCTATTATATACACCACTCTGAAGGTCAAATAAAGGAGCTGCTGCATAACCATTCGCCACATTTGCATTGGTATTAGAAGGTGTAGGCATTGAAAAAAGAGCCGTTACTTCAGAAGCATCGGGATATGATCCTAAGCTGATATCAATTGCTTGGCAGTCTACAAGAAGACTATCACTTACTAGGCCTGTGTTGTCTATTAAATAAACTGTTTCTCCATTCCCACCAATTTTGAAATTCGTATGAAACTTACTACCATCAGAATCCAGAAAGACATCGGTCATTTGGGTTTCATTGGTATGATTCATTTTTATTTCAACATAAGTGTAAAGTACAGGATCTGTAGCGGCAACACTGAAAGACAAAGAATTTATTGGACCAGCTGTTAAACCTGCAGCAATAAGTTCTTCAGACCTGATGAGCATTTGATTTCGCGCACTCCAATACCAGTTTCCATAGGGAGCCGGGTAATCCGTGGGCGAATTTTGTAATGTTCCTGTTCCAATAGTAGTGTTGTTTAAACGAATATTTGGTCTCCAACTCGAAGTGCCTCCATTGTTGGCACTGCACGCTGCTTCACTGTAATCTACATAGGAGAATGTTGTTGCAGTATAGGGTTGGTTGGTTTGATTGAACTGGGAATTAACAATATATCCGGTATTACTGTATGAGCATGTATTCACCACAATATTTGATACTCCATCCCATAAAAAGGGGGTAGTAAAATTGTGTTGATTCCACCCCGTTGTGGGAGTAAAGTTGTTACTCGTAACCACTGTAGTGAAAGGTGCAGTTTGAAACCTATTTTTTTCACTGCAAAATACAACCAAATATTCTCCTGGGTTCAGTGTGAAGTGAGGAAAGGTCCACATGGTAGGGACATTCAAATCATCTGTCAGATTAAAATTATAGAGATCTATAGGGGTATTTCCTGAATTGAACAATTCAATCCAATCTTCAAATTCACCATCCTCATCTGCAACGGTTGTATAATTCTTGTTGCTCCCTTCGTTGATTACAATTTGTGAAGTTGCGCTCAGAGTAAGTATTAAGGAAATGAAAAGGAAAATTCTATTCATGTTGGTTTAAATTGCTTCTTGGTTGCAATTTACATCAATTGTCATATTCAGAGACACGAATCCCTTCAAGTTCTTTGAATTCAGTAATTCAGTTCCTATCGTTGATAATTTGATTTTCATTTTGAAATGTGAGTCAAGTTTCAGTTTTTCTTCGAAAAAAAATTAAGTTATGTCAGCATTTGAGATTGTTGGTGGTAATCAATTGAAGGGAACGGTTGTTCCTCAAGGTGCTAAAAATGAGGCCCTTCAAATTATTTCTGCGGTTCTTTTGACCAAAGAGAAAATCATCATTCGGAATATTCCAGAAATAATAGATGTATTGAAACTCATTGATTTGTTGTCTGATATTGGTGTAAAGGTGGAAAAGTTGGGTAAAGGAGAATTCAGTTTTGAGTCTGATGATATAAACCTTGAGTATCTCACAACTGAGGATTACAAGAAGAAGGCAGCGGCTTTGAGGGGAAGTATAATGCTCGTTGGACCCATGTTGGCGCGTTTTGGAGTAGGGTATATTCCAAAACCTGGGGGTGACAAAATTGGACGCAGAAGACTTGATACGCATTTCATTGGATTTCAAAATTTGGGGGCAACTTTTAATTATGATGCGAATGCTCATTTTTATAGCGTTGCAGCGAAGAGATTGAAAGGGGCCTATATGCTTTTGGACGAAGCCTCAGTCACTGGAACAGCAAATATTGTCATGGCCGCGGCCTTAGCTGAGGGAACCACCACCATTTACAATGCCGCTTGCGAACCTTATTTACAGCAATTGTGCAAGATGATAAATCGAATGGGAGGTAAGATTAGCGGTATTGGATCTAATTTATTGATCATTGAAGGAGTTGAACAACTCAACGGTACGGAGCACAGGTGTTTACCCGATATGATTGAAATTGGCTCTTTCATTGGGATGGCTGCAATGACCCAAGGAGACATTACCATTAAAAATGTGAGTTACCCAGATTTGGGAGTAATTCCCGAAGTTTTTCGCAGAATGGGTATCCAAGTTAATCTGGTGAATGGTGATGATTTGCATATCCCTGCACAAGAGCATTATGAGATAGACACCTTTATAGATGGTTCCATACTTACAATAGCAGATGCTCCTTGGCCAGGATTTACCCCTGATCTAATCTCCATTGCACTTGTCACGGCTACCCAAGCTCGTGGTTCGGTTCTGATTCATCAAAAAATGTTTGAGAGTCGTTTATTTTTTGTAGATAAACTTATTGATATGGGAGCTCAAATAATTCTGTGTGATCCGCATCGCGCAACAGTAATTGGTTTAGATCGAAAATCAACTCTTAAAGGAGTTACTATGTCTTCTCCCGATATTCGAGCTGGAGTTTCTTTATTAATCGCGGCTTTAAGTGCAAAAGGAAAATCGACCATTCAGAACATTGACCAAATAGATCGGGGTTATCAAGACATTGAAGCGCGTTTGCAAGCGTTGGGTGCTGATATAAAACGAATTTAAAATTGGCAAGATGTTTGGCTTGGGGTTTAAAATTCAAATTAAGTAAACGATGAAAAAAATTGTTGTAATCTCTTCTATTTGCCTTGTGTTTTTTGCACTTGAATCATTTATTCCGGCAAAAACCAATAAAACTGGCGTGTCGAATGTCAAAATCGGATTAAACATTGGCGACGAAGCTCCAAACATAGTAATGAAGGGAGTAGATGGAAAGGATTTAAAACTTTCATCTCTTCGTGGTAAAATGGTTTTGATAGATTTTTGGGCTTCTTGGTGTGGACCATGCAGAAGAGAAAATCCTTTTGTTGTTGCTGCTTATAATAAATATGCTAAGGCTGAATTCAAGAATGGAAAGGGCTTTGAGATTTTTAGCGTGAGTTTTGATCAAGATAAAAA
>JBJTWB010000152.1:0-8260 GCA_046081505.1 Bacteroidota bacterium
GTGCAAGAGTAAAAATTTTGTGAATTGATTGTGGAAAGTTCTTTTCTTGAGTTTCATGTAGCCGACTAATTTTGCAAAAAAAACACACAACATGAAATTTTTCATCGACACAGCAAACCTAGACCAAATTCGTGAGGCAAAGGATTTAGGAGTTCTCGACGGAGTAACAACAAACCCAAGTCTAATGGCTAAAGAAGGGATATCTGGTCATGACCGTGTGATGAAACATTATGTAGATATCTGTGAGATTGTTCAGGAAGGCGATGTGAGTGCTGAGGTCATTAGTACCAACTATGACGAGATGATCAAGGAGGGGGAGTTTTTAGCTAGTTTGCACCCGAACATTGTAGTGAAGGTTCCCATGATTAAAGATGGAATTAAAGCCATACGCTATTTTACAGATCACGGAATTAGAACGAATTGTACGTTGGTCTTTTCAGCAGGACAGGCCCTTTTAGCCGCAAAGGCTGGTGCTTCTTATGTTAGTCCTTTCATCGGAAGATTGGACGATATCTCCACAGACGGTTTAGAATTGATTGAACAAATTCGAATCATTTATGATAACTACGGATTTGACACTGAAATTCTTGCTGCTTCTGTGAGGCACCCGATGCACATTGTGCAATGTGCCGAAATTGGGGCTGATGTCATGACGGGTCCTTTGAGTGCAATTATGGCTTTGTTGAAACATCCGTTGACAGACAGTGGCTTAGCTCAGTTTTTAGCTGACCATAAAAAAGCCGCTGAATCCAATTCATGATTCACGGGTTTGAACACGCGGGTCACCTTCAAACTGCTCTTGAGTTTTTGAATGGCAACGGTGTTGTTATTCTTCCTACAGATACGTCCTATGCCTTTGCATGTGCCATGTCGAACAAATTGGGCATAGAACGAATGGCTCAATTGAAGGGCATACGAATGGACAAGGCACGATTTAGCATTGTTTGTTCAGACCTATCAAATCTAGCGACCTTTTCAAAACCTATCCCGACTCCTTTTTTTCGATTGCTGAAAAATCATACACCAGGAGCCTATACTTTTCTGTTGCACGCAAGCCCCTTGATTCCAAAGATTTTTTTATCTCGACGAACCTCAATCGGATTGCGAGTTCCAAATCACGCGCTATTACGGGAATTGGTTGCCATGTTGGGCCAACCGCTTGCAGTAACCACCGTTCCTATGGAGGATTTTTCTAAAGATGATCTCATTGAAAATTGGGAGACTAAGGTCAATGCAATCTTTTTAAACGAGTTAGCTACACATGACCAATCAACAGTTGTTGATTTAACAGGAAATACACCTTTAGTCGTTCGTCAGGGAAAAGCACCTTTCGATCTGTAAGCAATACCATAAACAATCTATCGTTCGCAAGTTTACGAAACGGACATTTCCCGATTCGGACAAGAGGTTAATTTCACCTTTGACAAATTGTGAATATGAGAAAAATAGTTTTGCTTTTAATTGCGCTACCGGTGTTTCAATTGTCTTGGGCACAGCGCACGTTGAACGAAGTTTCAGACAATCGTTTATTTCAAGAAGCTATGATTTTATTCGAAGCGGAAAAGTATGTCGCTGCAAAATCGGGCTTCGAAAATTACATCGCTGTTTCCAAAATAAATGAACCCCGAAGAATTGATGCGGAGTATTATCAAGGAATTTGTGCGCTGTATTTGACCCACCCAGATGCGGAGTACTTGTTAACTACTTTTGTTCATGTTCACCCAGACAGCCATTGGAAACCCAATGTTTATCTTGAACTGGGCGGATTCTACTACAAAGCAAAGCAATATGCCAAGTGCATTGAGTGGTTTTCGAAACTGGAAGAGCGCGAACTACGCGATGAAGAAAAAGATGCGTATCACTATAAAATTGGATACAGTTATTACACTCTGGGACAAAAGGAAGCTACCAAAGAGACGAAGAAGCAAGATAAAATTGAAGATTACAATAAGTCAGCACGCATTCACTTCTTGAAAATCAAAGATGGTCAGTCTGAATATGCAAATGCCGCGAATTATTATTATTCATATTTGGCTTATTTAGGAAAAGATTATCAAGTGGCTTTAGATGGATTTCTGAAAATTCAGAATTCAACAGAATTCAAAGCAGTTGTTCCTTATTTCATTGCTCAAATTTATTATGTCCAAAAGAGATATGAAGAGCTTTTGGCTTATGCACCGCCCATTATCAATGCAGAAGAAAATGTAAAAAACAACTATCCCAACGCAAATGAGGAAATTGCTCATTTGATAGGTGATGCCTATTTCATTCTCGAGAAATATACCGAGGCATTACCCTACTTCAACAAATACCATCAATCGCCGAAATCAAATCCTACCCGAGAAGATTTTTATCAGTATGGTTTCACACTCTATCGAAACGGTCAGTTTCAAGAGGCAATTACTGCCTATAATAAATGTGCAGACGGTCAAGACAAGATGGCGCAATTGGCCAATTACAACATGGGTGATTGCTATTTGAAATTGAATCAGAAAGACTATGCACGCGGATATTTCGAAACGGCTTCTAAAATGAATTTCGATACTAGCATTCAGGAAGACGCCATGTTTACCTACGCGAAGTTGTCATTTGAATTGTCATATAACCCCTTCCATGAGGCCATTACTGCTTTCGAAGAATTCTTAGAGAAATATCCGAGCTCACCCCTTCACGATGAAGCGTATGAGTTTTTGTTGGAAGTGTATTTAAAATCGAAGAATTATGAACGCGCACTTCAAAGTTTAGATAAAATCAAGAATAAGGATGTTAAAATAAAAACCACCTATCAATGGATTGCGTTTAACCGTGGTGTGGAATTGTTTCAAGCAGACAGCTACGCCAAATCTGAAGAGTTTTTTCAAAAATCAATGACTTATCCTCAAAATCCAGAACTGGTAGGTCAGGCAAAATTTTGGATGGCAGAAGCCAATTACAAATTGGCCAAATACAGCAAGGCGAAGGAGCTGTATGCTGCTGCAATTCAAGAGCCGGCAATATTTAATTCTGCTTACTATGGATTAAGTAATTACGGTCTAGGTTATTGCAATTTCAAAATGGGAGTTGCTCAAAAAGATTACGATGAGTCATTGCCGTATTACATGAATGCGAATTCTGCCTTTAGAAAATTTGTTGAAGTGAAGGAGGCTGAGGAAGCGAAGCGAGCCGATGCATACTTGCGTATTGGCGACTGTTTTTATGTGAATAAATCATACAAGCAGGCCATAGAGGCATACCAGAAAGGAACACCTTCCCAAAAAGATTATATCACCTATCAATCGGCATTGTGTTACGGTTTAGATGGCAACAACAGTAAGAAAATTGAATTGTTGAAGTCGTTGACAAATCAAGGTGCTCTGACCAAATTCAAAGTAGATGCAGCTGTTGAGTTGGCTTCAACCTACGTTTCGGAAGAAAAGTTTGCAGATGCCCGCGACCTGTGCAAACAAGTGTTGGTAGATCAACCCCAAAGCTCATACACCAGAGGTATATTGGTTGATTTATGTCTAATCTACCGGGAACTAAACAACGAAGACAAAGTGAGAGAGACTTGGAATAAATTATATGCCGACTATAGCACCGATCAAATCATTATTGATGCTTTGTCTATTGTGAAACCGGTATTGATAGACGATGTTGAATTTCAGAATCAAATCAAATCATTGAAAATTGCGAATGTGTCAGAATTGCAAATTGAAAATGAAGTGTTCGAAAAAGCGGCCGCTCCTGCTTATGCTGGTGATTGTGAAAAAGGGAAAACACGTCTGTTGAATTACCTACACCAATATCCGCAAGCAGTAAATGCCTCTGAAGCCAATTTCATTATTGCCACATGTTTATTTGATGCTGGCGCGAAGGATGAGGCTGTGACTTATTTCGAACGTGTTATTGAACTTCCGTTTTCCAACTACACTGAAGAAAGTTTAAACAAGGCTGCAAGCATTCGCATTCAACAGGGCGAGTTTGCCAATGCCATAGGACATTTATTGAAAATTGAATCGGCTGCAATTTCTAAAAGTTCAATTGCAAACGCACAAGTAGCATTAATGTCGAGCTATTATGCTATTACGGAATATGGAATGGCAAGAGAATATGCAGACAAGGTGATAGCTGATGTGAATGCTGAAGCCGATAACCGATCATTGGCCTATTTGTACAGAGCACGCATTAAAATGACCGAGCAGGAATTTGATTCTGCGCTTGCAGATTTTAAAGAAGTTGCGAAAGGCGGTGGAGACGGTGCTGCAGAATCGGCATACAATCATGCATTCGTTGAATACAAACGAGGAGAATATGTTCAGGCGGAAAAATCAATTTTCAAAACCATTGAGAAATTCAGTTCTTTCGAGAAATGGAAGCTTGAATCATTCCTTTTGCTTGCAGAGGTATACATGAAAAAACCAGACTGGGTTCAATGCAGAAAGACCTTAGACAATATCATAACAAAGGTGAAAGATCCTGCTGTGGTAGAGCGGGCAAGGCAAATGAAACTGCAATTGGAAGAATTGGAAAATCCAAGATCTGCAGATCCAAATACTTTAGATCCATCAGAAAATGAGTCAAACGAAGAATTTAACGAAAATGAATAAGTACAGCCTCACATTAGCGATGCTACTTGTGTTCACCGGAGTAGCCTATTCGCAAGATACGTTGCAAGGAAGTGCGAACTTTTATGGAGACCTAAAACTCTTCCTTCGCGATGCAAATAAAATTTCAACCCAACCATTCATTCTTAATCCAATGGATGAGGGTACGTTCACTGTGCAATACAAAATGCTTCCCACAAGAACCATTGCCACCACCAATCCAACGGTAATTCAAGGAGGTTCCTTTCCGCTAGAGAAAAAACTGTTGAAGTTGCAAAAGGGGTCTCTTGATTTAGCATTTGGTTCCTATGTGACCCCGCAAGTGAATGCATATTACACAGACGGTAGATCCAAGAAAGGAGATTATGGAATTTGGTTACATCATCAAAGTTCCAACTCGAATATCACATTAATTCCGAACAGAGATATTCCAACCACCTACAGTGAAAATGCAGCCAAGTTGTGGGGTAAGCGCTTTTTTAAATCAACGGTGGCAAGTGGACAAATCAACTGGAATCGCAATATGAATCACTGGTACGGAATTGACTCATTGGTTGTAGATTCATTCGCAGATTTCTCGGCCCTGAAACAAATCATGAGTAAGTATCACGCCGACTTTGGTTTAGCCACTTTTAATAAAGACAGTGCAGATTTGAATTGGTGGGGAAAGGGTGGCTACACACTGGGCATGAATCAGGTTGGCGGTTCAGAACATTTCGTTCAGGTGAACGCCGGGGCAAGCAAGCGCGTAAACACAGAAATATTCAGTGCAGATTTTGGATTGTCTTACAACCGATTTAATATTTTTTCGGCAAATTGGTCAAGAGATCTTCCGAATACAACCATTGATGGAAATTTTGATCTGGAAGACCGTTATTTCGACAATGCAGTAATTAAACTTGTTCCCACAGCGCAGACCGTTTGGAAAGATTTGCGCGCGAAAGTGGGTATGGGGTTGTACGTACAATCCTATGGTCAAAGAAGAGCTTTCTTTTATCCCATTGCCGAATTGAGTTACAATATGCTAGACGGTCTCATTGTGCCATATGCTGGTATTAAAGGTTCTTTAGACCACACAACATACATGAGTCTGCAGGACAGAAATCCGTTTGTAATTACCCAACCACAACTTATGAATCAGAACAATAAGTTGCAAGTTTATGCCGGTGTGAATGGGACCATTGCTCGTAACGTGAATTATATGACCGGTTTCGAAATGAATCGAGTTCAGAATTTTGCTTTCTTCGTAAATGATTCTGTCTTCTCTTTTGGAAATCAAATGGGCGTTGAATACGGCACCTTAAACAGCATCAAAGGAAAGGGCGAGATAGAAGTACTCGGAGGCTCGAAATGGGAGGCGAGATTAGGTGGAAGTTACACCTACTTTGAAACCCCAGATCAAGACCATGCATGGCATCAGCCCAATTTGAACATATACACCCAAGGGACGTACCGTTTAAATGAAAAATTGAAATTCTCATTGGGAGCGCAATACATTGGAGAACGTTGGGTAAAATCGTACACCCCTGTGCTCAATCAAACAGCCAATTCAGACAATACATACACCTATAAATTAAAAGCATATGTTGATGTCAACGCACGTGTGTCTTTCGTGTATAACTCTAGACTTAGCGCATACGTTCAAGCCAACAATGCCATAGCTCAGAAATATGCCATTTGGGGTGGGTTTCCCGCTCAAAGAATACAGGCATTCATGGGCGCAACTTACTCATTCTAGGACACTTCATTTTTTGTTAACGAAATGTTCATAAAAGAGAGGGGGTTAGACCCCCTTTTTCTTTGACCAGTCGAGGCTTCGAGCTAAATTTGTGGGGCTTGTAAAAATGGGCGTTTAGCCCTTTTTTTTCGCAATAAAGAATTGAATTATAAAATTTAGAAATAGTTAGATTATGAGTGAAATGGATCCCAATCAATTAGGAGAATATACCGCCGATAATATTCAGTCGCTGGAAGGCATGGAGCACGTGCGCATGCGCCCTGCAATGTACATTGGCGATATAAGCACACGTGGTTTGCATCATTTGGTTTATGAAGTGGTTGACAACAGTATTGACGAGGCGTTGGCCGGTTATTGCGATACGGTAAAGGTGACCATCAATGAAGGAAATAGCATAACGGTAGAAGATAACGGTAGAGGTATCCCGGTTGACATGCACAAAAAGGAGGGTGTTTCTGCTCTTCAAGTGGTAATGACCAAAATTGGAGCCGGTGGTAAATTTGATAAAGGATCGTACAAAGTATCTGGAGGTTTGCACGGTGTGGGTGTAAGTTGTGTGAATGCACTTTCTACGCACATGCGAACAGAGGTCCATCGCGATGGTAAGATGTATGTTCAAGAATATGGCATTGGTAAGCCACTCTTCGCTGTGCGGGAGGAGGGAACCACCGAAAAGCGAGGTACTGTTCAAACATTTCAACCCGATGCCACCATTTTCGATGTTACAGAATACAACTACGACACATTAGCCAATCGTTTACGTGAATTGTCTTTTTTGAATAAGGGCATTCGTTTAACATTGACCGATGCGCGCGTTAAAAACGAAGATGGAACTCCCAAGTCGGAAGAGTTTTATTCCAGTGCCGGATTAATTGAAATGGTGAAGTTTCTTGACGAAAGCCGACCTTCAATTTTAGGTGGGGTCATTCATATGGAAAGAACAGATGGTTCAATTCCTGTGGAAGTGGCCATGACTTACAACGATACGTATAATGAGAATGTTTTCAGTTATGTAAACAACATCAATACGCACGAAGGTGGTACACACTTGCAAGGATTCAAGCGTGGATTAACAAGCACCTTGAAAGACTACGCAGATAAAAGTGGGCTACTTGAAAAAGCGAAAGTTGAAATTGTGGGTGATGACTTTAGAGAAGGATTAACTGCCGTTGTTTCAGTAAAAGTGGCCGAGCCGCAATTTGAAGGTCAAACCAAAACCAAATTGGGTAACAAAGAGGCCGTTGCTCCTGTATCTCAGGTTGTAAGCGAAATGCTTGAAGCCTATTTAGAAGAGCATCCGAATGAGGCAAAAATCATTGTGCAAAAAGTAATTCTTGCCGCACAAGCCAGGGTTGCAGCGAAAAAGGCTCGTGAAACCATTCAAAGAAAAGGTGTGGGTACTGGAGGAAGTTTGCCAGGAAAACTAGCCGATTGCTCTGAAAAGGACCCAACCAAATCTGAATTGTTCTTGGTCGAGGGAGACTCGGCAGGTGGAACTGCCAAACAAGGTCGTGATCGCGTGTTTCAAGCCATTCTTCCACTTCGTGGTAAGATCTTGAATGTGGAGAAGGCCATGCAGCATAAAATTCTTGAAAACGAAGAGATAAAAAATATATACACTGCTCTTGGTGTATACATAGGAACAGAAGAAGACAGTAAAGCCCTCAACACTTCAAAACTGCGTTATCACAAAATTGTAATCATGTGCGATGCTGACGTTGATGGATCTCACATTGAAACACTTATTTTAACCTTCTTCTTCAGACACATGAAAGAATTGGTTGAACAAGGAAAAATCTACATCGCAACACCACCACTTTATCAAGTTAAAAAAGGAAATAAATCGGAATATGCTTGGACAGAAGTGCAGAGAGATAGACTTATAGCCGAAATGAGAGGTGCCGGTTCAGAATCAAGTGTGAATGTGCAACGATACAAG
>JBJTWB010000153.1:0-1511 GCA_046081505.1 Bacteroidota bacterium
GGTACTGGAGCGAACGAAAAAACAGGAACCTTCAACAACTTTAAACGAGAGGAAAATAAAGATGCTCCGCGAATTGATTATGTATTTTATGCCATGCAAGATTTCGGATTTCATTCCTATCGGGTTGGAAATACCAACGTGAATGAGCCCTTGCTTTCAGATCATTTCCCCGTGGTTGTTGAATTCGAAAAACTGAATGCAAGCATCAACGGAAATTTTAAATTCAATCTGAAATCACAACCCCTGCAGTACCTGGATTCTGTGCTTCACATAGATGTGCTCAAATGTTATGTGGGAAAAATTGAAATTCTGAATTCTGATAAACAAGTCATAGGAAAGGATTCTCTGAATTACCGACTACTTGATTTTTCCAATACTGAAAGTACACTGTTTTCCATTCCTGTAAACAGTGGTTATTCGAGCTATATTCGACTTACCTTGGGTGTTGATTCTACCACCAATGCAGCTGGTGTTCATTGCTGTGCCTTAGACCCTTCAAACGGCATGTATTGGAGTTGGCAAAGCGGTTACATTCAGTTTAAGTTGGAAGGAAAAGAAAAAGACGGTACTGCATTAAACCTTCATCTCGGAGGCTTTTCAAACGCGTGTATGAGTTCACAGACTATTGAAATTCCAATTCATCGTTTGGCCACACTTATACCTGTATTGCCACCAGAAAATCGAACGCAAAATTTAAGTATTCACTTCGATTTATGGACATTTCTGGAATTGGTGCATGAGAATAATGAATATTCTCTGATGACACCAAATACCCATGTTAAGCAATACATTCAGGCCTTGTGTTCATCTCTATCTGCACAAATGCAATGATTCGAAAAAGCACTTCCTTTTCCATTTTCATTTTACTGTTGGTAATTGCACTTGGCTTTACACTTCCACCGAAACGAAAAATAGTTTGGCCGAAAAAAATTTATGACTTTGGGAACAACCTTTCGTCTGAAGAAAAAAAAGAATTGGGACGTGTGCTTTTCTATGACCCCCTACTCTCTTCCAACGGAAGTATATCATGTTCTTCCTTTCACCTGTCTTACACTGCCTTTGCACATACCGATCACCCCACAAGCCACGGTGTGAATGATGCCGTTGGAACACGCAACGCCCCTGCCCTTTTCAATTTAGCATGGAAGAAAAATTTCATGTGGGATGGTGCAGTTCATCATATCGATGCTCAAGCTTTGGCTCCGATAGAAAATAAATTGGAAATGAATGAATCGCTTCCAAACGTGATTGAAAAATTAAATGCGCGCAAGTTTTACCGCGAACTTTTTTATCAAGCTTGGGGCGATAGTCTTGCCACTGGTGAGCGGATGCTGAAATCGATTTCTCAATTTTTAATTTCGTTGGAAAGTACAAACAGTAAATACGATCAAATGTTGGAGGGAACGTTGAAATTCACTGCTCAAGAACAACAGGGATATTTGCTCTTTCAGAAATTCTGTAATGCCTGTCATACAGAACCTCTTTTCACTTCAAACCAATTCGCGAACAAC
>JBJTWB010000154.1:0-2829 GCA_046081505.1 Bacteroidota bacterium
GAGACGTTGGCACATTTCACTTTCAAGTTGGTTAAGAGACTATTTGTACATACCGCTTGGTGGAAATCGAAAGGGTCAAGTACGCACTTATTTCAACCTCTTTGTTACCATGCTGCTGGGCGGATTTTGGCACGGCGCCAACTGGACTTTCATTGTATGGGGGGCCTTACATGGTGCAGCTCTTGCTGTAGACAAATGGTTATTGGGGAATAAAAAACCAACCGTTCAGGTTCCCGGATTTTCTTGGAAAAAATTATTCGGAATCGCCTTCACGTTTCACTTCGTGGTATTTTGTTGGATCTATTTCGGTCCCAGCTCAATTGAAAAGAGTCATATCATTCTAGAGCAAATATTTACCAATATGGATGTTTCGGCATGGCAGGAATTTGTTATCCACTACAAATGGGTCGTTTTCGCAATAATTGGTGCATTCGTTCTTCATCAAATTCCGTTAAAATGGAATGAGAAAATTATTTCATTGATTACCCGAACCCCTTTCGCAATTAAAGTTCTGTTCTTTATCGCTATTTTGATTGCAGTTGGAATATTGAAAGCCGATGTCCCAGTGGCTCCAATTTATTTGCAGTTTTAATTGAGATTTGTTTAAGTCGCACTTGCGATTGAATGATTACATTTGCCAAAATTTATTACCATGCGTACTGATTTATACCAAGGTCACGATTACTATTTGATGGATGAATTGTTGACTGACGAGCACAAACTCATTCGTGATGCTGCTAGAGAATGGGTGAAAAAAGAAGTTTCACCTATCATTGAAGAGGCTGCTGAGAATTGTAAATTCCCCCAACACCTTTTACCTGGACTAGCTAGTATAGGTGCTTTCGGACCATATATCCCGGAAGAATATGGCGGAGCAGGTTTGGATCAGATTGCCTATGGTCTAATTATGCAAGAACTTGAGCGTTGCGATTCTGGACTTCGATCAACTGCGTCTGTGCAGTCTTCTTTGGTTATGTATCCCATTTGGAAATACGGTTCGGAAGAACAACGTAAAAAATATCTTCCAAAATTGGCTAGTGGCGAGTGGATTGGATGCTTCGGTTTAACTGAACCCGATCATGGCTCGAATCCGGGTGGAATGACAACCAACTTCAAAGACATGGGCGACCATTATTTGTTGAATGGAGCAAAAATGTGGATTTCAAATGCTCCCTTCGCACAGGTAGCGGTGGTATGGGCAAAGAACGAAGAAGGAAGAATTCACGGAATTATTGTGGAAAGAGGTATGGAAGGTTTTTCAACACCAACCATGCATGGAAAATGGAGCCTTCGCGCAAGCGATACCGGCGAATTGATTTTTGATAATGTAAAAGTCCCAAAAGAAAACGTATTACCGGGTCGCTCTGGACTTGGCGGTCCACTTTCATGCCTAGACAGCGCCAGATATGGTATTGCGTGGGGTGCAATTGGTGCAGCGCTTGACTGTTATGACGTTGCATTGCGCTATTCAAAAGAACGTATGCAATTCAATAAACCCATTGGTGCTTTTCAATTGCAACAAAAGAAATTGGCTGAGATGATTACTGAAATCACAAAAGCACAATTACTTACACTTCGTTTGGGTCAATTAAGAAATGAAGGCAGAGCATCAAGTGCTATGATTTCCATGGCCAAGCGTAACAACGTGGATATGGCCAAGACCATTGCTAGCAATGCACGTCAAATGTTAGGTGGAATGGGCATTACAGGAGAATACCCTATTATGCGACACATGATGAATTTGGAATCAGTAATTACATATGAAGGAACGCACGATATTCATTTATTAATAACCGGATTGGACGTTACTGGATTTGACACTTTCAAATAAAATCATGAAAAATACACTCATCGCTATTTCATTAACCCTGGCCTCGACTGAGGTTTTTGCTCAACAAGCAGTAGGACCACACTACACCGTTACCGTTCTCAATGGCGCATACCAAAACATTGAAGAGGCTGCATCACTTGACCAAGGCTTGGTATGGGATGATCCAACTTGGACTGTTCCTTTCCCCTTCCCTTTTTACACCTTCAATGACACCATTAACACATTGTATGTTGGTGAATTCGGTACAACTGTGTATGGTGTGCAAGATGATCTGCTCATTGACATCTTTCTCATCTACTATGAAGACATCGCAAATGCTGATAACAATGTATTGGTAAGTCCTGTATCGTACACTACGGTCGGTCCTCCGGGAAATCAAATTCTTATTGTGGAATGGCAAAATGTAGGGTTCTATGAAGATGGAATCTCAAATGGCACTTATGAAAACAGAACAAATTTTCAACTTTGGTTCTATGAGAACGGTGGTGTATTTGAATACCATTATGGACCAAATTCCATCACAGCTTTTGACCTTGCGCATCCCGAAGGCGGTGTCATCTGTGGATTAATTGAAAATCTAAACAGCGCATCAGGTCAAGATTGGTCAGGTTTCTATACCATGTCTGGTGCCCCAGAAAGCCCAATTGTGTCGGAGCTCTCACCCCTCGACTTTTTAAATTTCGGCGGTTTTCCTCCAAACTCACTTCTCAATGTTGAACCAACAGACGGCCTTATTTATCGCTTCGAACCAACATTCAGTGCCGTTGAAGAGATTTCAGAGGTTTCTTTTCAGGCATTCCCGAACCCTTGTCAAGACAAACTAGTGATTCATTTTGACGGCCATGAATCTGCGCAGGCACACATTTTCGATATGCGTGGCAATAGGATCGAAAACTTCATGGTTCATTCAGGCACACAAATACATTCAACTGCTCACCTTGCATCCGGATTCTATCTCATTCAATTGAACGAAAAAACGCATTCTTTCGCGAAGCAAT
>JBJTWB010000155.1:0-3003 GCA_046081505.1 Bacteroidota bacterium
CGGTTGCAACGGTTGCTTTAGATGGTGCGCGCAATGCCGGAATATTGGCTGCTCAAATTATGGGTGCCAGTGATGCACATTTGCTGCAGCGCATTGCACAATTCAAAGAAGAATTGAAAAAGAAAGTCATTGAATCAGTTGCCGACGTTGAATCTTTATCGAAAAAATAAGATGCCATCATTTATTCCCTCAGAGCTTCCGGTTGCCAAAGTGCATCAATTGTTATTAGGAAGTGTAGCTCCAAGACCAATTGCGTGGGTAAGTACAGTTGATTCCGAAGGAAGAGAGAACCTCTCTCCTTTTTCATTTTTCAATGTCTTTTCCGCGAATCCACCCGTTGCCATTTTCTCTCCTGCTCGCAGAGGGCGTGACAACACCACCAAGCATACTTATGAGAATGTAAAAGTGGTTCCAGAGTGTGTCATTAATTTGGTGAATTATGATTTGGTTCAGCAATGTTCATTGAGCAGTGTGGAATATGAGGCGGGAGTGAGTGAATTTATTAAATCGGGTGTCACGGCCTTGCCGTCTGATTTGGTTACTCCGAAGCGTGTGGCAGAATCGCCGGTACAATTGGAGTGTAAAGTAAAACAAGTTATGGAGTTGGGTGATCAAGGTGGTGCGGGTAATCTTGTGATTTGTGAAATTGTGAAAATTCATGTCTCAGAACATATTCTTGATGAGAATGGCAGAATAGACGCAGTTAAAGCAGATTGGGTGGCAAGAGCAGGCGGCGATTGGTATGTGCGGGCGAAAGATGCCTTGTTTGAAGTTCCCAAACCCAATGAGAAAAAAGGAATTGGTATTGATGCGTTGCCACGCGATATTCGCGAGAGCAGATGGTTAACAGGGAATCATTTGGGTATGATTGGCAATTGCGAGCGCCTTCCAGATGAGACTACCGTGAACGAATACAAACTATTGGAGTTAAGTGATGTGTTTATGGCTCACGAAGGAAATGCAAGTGCACTTGAAGAGGCCCTTCATTTGAAGGCCATTGCCTTTCTGGAGAGCGGAAAGATACATGATGCGTTGTGCACGCTGTTAAGTTTTAACAATTAACGCAAGAGACCTTTTCCAAATTCCCATTTAATACCGGTTGAAACAATGAATCCGGTGTTTTTAATGTTGAAAGTAGAACTTGGGGTATTCCACATGTTTATGAACGAATCTTGTTTCGCTCCTGAGACATAGAACTTGGTGTTTTTTCGTGTAATTCCGATACCTGCTTCCAGTTGTGTTGCCAAATCGAATTGTGTTGTGTTGCTTGTTGCATCTTGTTTGTCAATGCCAATTAAATTTCCTGCTTGATCAACAATTGGAATTTCCTCAAATGCGCTAATGATCATACCAGGAACAACAGAGGCGCTTCCAAAAACGTAAATGGCATTACCGAGTTGTATGCCCAATTTAACGGGCATGGTGAAGTAATTGAATCTATTTTTAAGTGAGACAACGCTGGTAATATTTCCAAAATCATCGGTTAATTCTACTTCGTTGTTGTATCCACGTTGAATGATATTGAGTTCAGAACCGAAGGTAAAAATGCGAGCACGAACACGATCATAGCTAAGGCTTACCGTACCTCCTACTACATCTTTGGTCGTGTAGTTTTGGGCATTGGTGTATACATTGCTTATGTTCATACCGGCTTTAATACCGAACTGGCGATACTTGGTGAATTGCGCTGAAGCGGCAATGGTGGTGATAAACAAACCTAAGGCAATGAAAATTTTTGATGGCATGATGTATTATTAAATTCGGTTTAACACTATAGCTTTTTCATATAGGGCTTGATTTTCTTTATGCGCCTTTATGAATCCCAATAACTCATCTTCTCGAGAAAAATTGTTACCTCCTTTTTTGTTCCGAATGAAATCATCATTCACATAGAACAGCGTAAGTACATCTTTTTCGCGTGTTAATTTTGCAATGAGGTATTGATTTGTTTTCGGATCGTAGAGATTTATAAAATAGTCTTTATCTATTTGGGTTAAATGTGCTTCGTATTTATCTATCTCGTGGTTGCTTAATTTTTCGGCATAAATGCGGTACAACTTACCGTCTATTTTTTCAATGGTATAGTGGTATGTTTTGTCAACAGTTTCCCATTTACCGATTAACTTTCTGCTAATGTGTTCATTTTTGGGTAGAGCTACATTGAATTTGTATGGGCATCCAGATAGAACAACCATGGCAGTGATAGCAGCAAGAAAAAATGCAAGTTTATTCATGGTGAATTATTTCAAATGAAAGTACTACAAATTAAGGAAAAATCTTCTGAAAGTTGATTGGAAAGGAGGAATGAAAAGTGAAACTCGATTTTTTGAAAACTGCTTGCAAATGACATTTGGCTTGCTTATCTTTATGTTGTCAATGTCGCTCTGGCATTGAATTTCAGCCTATTTATTATACACACAAGCACTTAACAGACTACGTTGGGTGCTTCATTATTTTTTATACAATGAGACAAAAGGAACACTATGGTTTTTTAAACCGAGCGAATTTGATATTGAAAAAAAACAAACTTATTGAAATACAGCGATCTGAATTTCCATATGTTTTGGATCGACCTGCAGGCATGGGATACCTTGATTTTGTAAGGCATATACTTGCTTATTTTGAGGGTATTGAGCAGTTTGAGATCTGTAATGAATTGGCTCAACATCTGAATGAGATGCAAAAAATATTCAAGAGATATTGTTCATGCGAAAAACCCGTGTATGCACGGTTGTATAAAGTTCGCAAACCCAAATGCCAGGGATGTCAAAAACACGTGTTACCTCCTAAGTATTTTGAATAGTGTCTTCAAAGACACTGTGAAACCATCTTCAATTTATACTCCTAGATTCACCACGCTATATCGTTTGACTTCATTTTCTGTAATTTGCAATAAAATAATAATCGGTGTTGTTGTTGAAACTATTTTCAAAATCATTTTGTGACAAAGGATAGTTGTTTGAAATAAAACCTTGTAAAGTGAAAATATCCAATCCTATTTCA
>JBJTWB010000156.1:0-7941 GCA_046081505.1 Bacteroidota bacterium
AAACTATCAATGGTGCTTACACTGAATTGAGAGTAGTTATGCAGAATGTGCGATCGAACCGTAATGGATCGGTTTTGTAGTTCGTGTGGGGCTATTTTCAATTGAAAGACAAGGTCATTGAATAGTTCCACCGATCCGGTAAGCGCTACAGGTTGAGCAAATTCATGTAGTCTTTCCATGATGCGCTCTTTCATTTCAGCCGCTGCGGCATTGGTGAATGTGATAGCTAATATGCGCTGATAATAGTCAGCTATGGGATGCATGAGGGCCAATCTCAAATAGTGATGAACCAGGGCGTAGGTCTTCCCGCTTCCAGCTGAACTCTTCAGCACGAAAAAAGGTTTCCATGCATCTTTTTTACTTGTCATTTCGTCTTATTGATGTAAATTCAATGTGAAAATAATTCCTATGCAAGTCATACAATCAACTGTTTATAAATTTCTAGTGCTTGTTTTGATTGCTATTGTATTCAATTCATGCAGAGACCAAGCGCAGAATGCAACTTGTGGTCAGGTAACTATTAAATTTATTCCCGTTTGGAATGGCCAAGTGGTTACTATAGATTCCATCTATACAAATAGTTTGAATCAGCGCATTCGGTTTGAAAATATCACTACTTATTTTTCGAACATTTACATTGGAAATGGAATAGATAGTGTTCTCTTTTCACAAGTGGAATTACTTCAATTGTTGGGTGGTCAGGCCACGGTTACAAAAAATATGGAGCCTGGTACTTATTCGAAATTATCTTTTGGGTTAGGTATACCACCCGAGTTGAATAAGAATGTTGATCCCAGCGTTTATCCTAATGCCTCTCCATTGTCTGTTCAAGGTTCGAACGGTATGTTTTGGTATTGGAATACCGGTTATATCTTTTTTAAACTCGATGGAAGAACAGATCTGACGGGTACTTCAAATGCTCCACTCTTGAACACATTTGCATTTCATTGTGGAGATGACCCCCTTTACAGGGAAAGGGCGTTTTCATTTGCAACCATTCATGTAGAAGATCTTACTTCGCATGAAATTACGGTTTACCTCGACATGCAATTATTGATGGAGGGTGACAATGATCCAATAGACTTATCTACAGATTATATCACACACACTACCGGAAATTTTGCACTTGCCGAACGTGTGACCAATCATTTTGCCAACGCATTTAACGTTGTTCCGTGAGCCGTATACTTGGTTTTATTATCTTAATTATTTGCTGGTCCTGCTCTCAAGTGGCAGAGAAAAAAGATAAAATCATTACCTATCAGATTCCATCTTTTTTTCCGAAAATGGATATTCCAGCTGATAATATTCCTTCAGAGGCACGCATGGAATTGGGAAAAAAATTATTCTATGATGTTCAATTGAGTAAAAATCAAACGCATCATTGCGGATCTTGTCATGTTGTATCTGCCGCTTTTACAGACGGACAACGCGTATCAGTAATTCATGAAAACCCAGTAAATCGAAACGCACCTACTTTAGTGAATTTAGCTTGGAGCCCTTATTTAATGGCCGAAGGTGGCGTGCCCAACTTGGAATTGCAAGCGTTAGCTCCAATTCATGAGTCTCATGAATTTAACTTAAGTATGCAAGAGCTTATTCTTCGACTACAGGAAAATGAAGAATATCAATTGTTGTCTCAACGCGCTTATCAACGACCAATTGATGCTTTCGTAATTACTAGAGCCCTAGCATGTTTTCAAAGGTCATTCATTTCAGGGGACTCCAAATTTGATCGGGTTTATTATTTGAAGCAAGGAAATTTTAGTGCATCTGAACAACGAGGCTTCGATTTATTTTTTTCTGAGCAAACACAATGCAGTTCCTGCCATGCTTTGCCTTTTTTTACTTCGTATGAATTTGCTTCTTTGGGTTTAACAGACGGTGATGAAGGGCTAAAACGAAAAACGTATCTAGAGGAAGACGCTGGAAAATTTAAAACACCTACCTTGAGAAACATAGAAATTACCGGTCCCTACATGCACAATGGTTCATTCGGATCTTTGGAAGATGTGATTGAATTTTATAACGCCGGGGGTGGACCGGGTAGAAATAAATCCAATAAGATTATTCCCTTGTCGCTCACAGAACAAGAGAAGCAAGATTTAGTGGCTTTTTTGAAAACCCTGACCGATTGGAATTTTGTACAGAATGCAAAATTGGTTCGAAATGAATGATTTTTATTTGTTAAACAAAGCATGTCTATTTTTGAATTATGAAATCAGGTAGCGCCACTTTCTTATTTCTTGGGATTGTTGCATTTTTTGTGACATGCACGCACCAACATGAGGAAGCACCCGTGCAAACACCTTATCCCCTGGTTATTCCCCCATTTTTCCCTCCAATGGACATCCCAGCTACCAATCCGCTTACAGTTGAGGGTGTGAATTTGGGAAGATATCTTTTTTGGGAAAAAAAATTAAGCGGTAACAACACCATGTCTTGCGGAACCTGCCACATGCCAGAGCACGGTTTCTCGGATAGTGCAAGATATTCAACCGGAATTTTCGGAGATATTGGCAACAGACAAGCCATGCCTTTGATAAACATGGGCTGGTCTACCACCTATTTTTGGGATGGTCGATCTGTAACATTAGAACAACAAGTGAGTGAGCCCATAACGAACCCAATTGAAATGGCGGAAAATTGGGAGACAGCGCTGGTGGAACTTGCAAACGATCCTATTTATCCACCATTATTCTACAAAGCATTTGGTTCAACAGAAGTTACCAAAGAAGGTGTGGTGAAAGCTATTGCTTCATTCATGCGAACCATGATTTCGGCGAATTCTAAATTCGATAAGCAACGCATTGGGCAATACGTATTCACACCTTCGGAGTTCAATGGGTACACACTTTTTTTAACCGAAGGTGGAAGTCCTGATCAAGTGCCTGGTGGAAGCTTCGGAGCAGATTGTTTTCATTGTCATGGTTTCGGTGCGATGCAGTTTTCAGATTATTTATTTCATAATAATGGATTGGATGCTTCATTTACAGATCTAGGTAGGGGTGCTATTACAGGAAGTATATTCGACAATGGGAAATTTAAAACTCCAACCCTACGAAATATTGAGTTAACCGGACCATACATGCACGATGGAAGATTTACAACCTTAGAGCAAGTTATAGATCACTACAATTCAGGAGGTGTGCCATCAGAGACCATTGACCCTTTTATGAAGTTTACTACCGGTGGCCTGCAATTAAGTGAACAATCAAAAGCAGATTTAATGGCATTTTTAAAGTGTTTAACAGACACCAGTTTCATTCACAATCCAGCATTTTCAGATCCACATGAATGAGGAACAAAAGAAATTTCTCCAGCTAGCTGAAAAAAATAAAAAGGTGAATAAAAAAATGTTCACCCGCTTGGCTCGAAAGAAGAATTTAGACACTCATTTTCATTCCATGCATGAAGAGCTTTTTGATAAAATTGACTGCCTCACATGCGCGAATTGCTGCAGAACAACCAGTCCAATTTGGCGCGATGTAGATATTGATCGTATCTCAAAGCATCTCAATATGCGTCCCTCTGAATTTACAACGAAGTATTTGCACATTGATGAAGACAATGATTGGGTATTGAATCAAAGCCCGTGTGCTTTTCTGAATTTAGATGACAACAAATGCTCCATCTATGAGTATCGCCCGAAGGCATGCCGTGAATATCCACATACGGATAGAAAGAATATGACTCAAATTCTTGATTTAACTTTTCGGAATACCTTGGTGTGTCCTGCTGTAGCTGAAATGGCTGAGAAATTGAAAGCCTTGGGTGAATAACTTTCATTTTACCACATTATTCTCTTTTATTTTTCTATTCTCTTTACAGGCGGAACTTTTTTCTTTCCTCTGCGTAGGATAACCATTGAAATTATTATGAAAGCAAAGTCACATCTTCTCATCTTATTCAGTTTGGTGCTTGCACTTGCTTCATACAGCCAAGGGCAGTGTCCAAATGTGTATGATCAAAACGGAGATGTAGTTACAGAACCGTATTGGATTTCATGTTCAGGAGGAAGTTACACGCTAAGTCTTTTGCCAACTGCAAATTGGAGTGACTATACCATCAATTGGGGAGACGGAACTGCAAATACAAATGGAACCAATTGGTCAAGCCCCACACTTATACAACATAACTATGCTGCAATTGTTGACACCTTTGTAGTTACCATCACAAATGCACAAAATGGTTGTGAAGTGCAGGGTGTAGTAGTGATGGAACAAGCTACCAATGCCTCTATTCAGGTACCTCTCGGAGCTTACACGCAAATATGTGCACCTGATGAGGTGGAATTTATTAATTCTTCAACCAACGTTTCTGAGACCACTCATTTTATTTGGGATTTCGGAGATGGCACTGCACCATTGCATTTTGACTATACCAATTTCAATGATGTTGTTTCGCATTTGTATGATGAAAATGGTGATTACAATTGTGAAACTACAGTTTCTCTTACCGCTGAAAATTATTGTAATGTTTTGCAAGGAAGTGCGTCCATTGCAACCTTTACTCCTGTTAATATTTGGACTCTTGATCAAGCCAATATTACCGTGTCAGCCTCAACGCAATGCAATCCGAACACTACATTCACTTTCACTAACGCTACCATTCGGAATTGCTTGAACCAAGGAAATACATTTCAACGTCAAGAAAGATGGAATTTTGGTAATTACTTTGGTACAGGTCAAGATAGCATGACCAACTGGACCCCCTGGCCACCGAGTATTGCACCAGTAATAACTTTTCCGGGAATTGGTGATTATACCGTTACTCTTTACGATAGCAGCTATTGTGGAATAGTTCAGCAAAGTGTGACTGTACATGTTATTGCACCACCTGTAGCATCAATCGCTCCAACCGCAGATACCGTTTGTGTTGGTCAACAAACTACTTTTTTACAATTGGCGAATAATCCAGGACAAGCATATACTTGGAACGTTGGCGTGAACGGTGCTTGGTCAAATTTAGGAAGCGGTAATGTGACATACACGTACAACAATCCAGGTACCTACACTGTGCGCTGCAGAGCAAGTTATCCTCAATATGGATCAGCATCTTGCGCGGATACAGCGTCTTTTATTATCGAGGTTTTACCTAGTCCCACAATTTCTATATCAACAGATGAATTGCAAGCATGCGATAGCATTACCACAGATTTAAATGCTGTCTCCAGTGGAGGTGTTAATTTCGAATGGAATCTTGCAACAGCAGGAAGTTTTCTTGGACCAAATCCTGACCCTATTTCATTTTACTCTCCAGGAGATTATCCCATTTCTGTGACGGTAACAGGACTAAACGGATGTGCAAATACAGATGATGAAGTGATTCATGTTTATGCCACACCTCAAGCAAACTTTGTGGTAGACAACGCATGCGAAGATGCCTCCGCAAGTTTTCAGAATACGTCTACAACAGCCAATGGAAATCCAATTGTATCTACTACATGGGCATTCGGAGACGGAGGCAATTCCAATAGCAATAACCCAAGCCATATTTACAACGCTCAAGGTGAATATGTTGTAGTTCTAAACATTTCAACCCCATATTGTTCGGCAACTACTTCTGACACAATTACTGTATATCCTTTACCTGTTGCGAGCTTCACACAAGATGTTTCATCTGGATGTCAGCCCGTAATGGTTCAGTTCTCAAATAATTCAATCGGAGCTTTGAACTACCAATGGAATTTTGATGATGGAAGTTTATCTACAGATACAAATGCCGTTCATACATTTTATCACAGTGGAATTTCTGATTTTGTTTTTCAAGTAGAATTAATTGCTACCAATGAGTTCGGTTGTTCGAGCAGTGCAACTTCAGATGTAACCGTTAATGGCGGAGCAGTAGCAAGTTTCAATGCAAGCGATGCAACTTTAGGTTGTGAATCAACACCAATTCAATTCGAAAACACCTCTTTAAATGCATCTTCAGTTGCTTGGAATTTTGGTGATGGAAGTGGTTCAATAGAATGGGATCCATCACACACGTTTAACAACAATACAGGATTTATACAATGGTATACCATTCAACTCATAGCTAATTCTGCGGCTGGTTGTGCTGATACTACCGAATTGGAAGTACCTGTCTATCCATTGTTAGATATTCAATTGCCGAATACTGTTTTTGAAGGATGTTCTCCTTTGGTTTTTGAGTCCCCAACGTTTGTTGGCGTTCAAGGTTTTGAGTGGGATTTTGGAGATGGCACCCAAACCAATGAAGCATTTCCAACTCATACATACTACAACACGTCAAATGCACCTCTTTCCTATACAGTGCACTTTGTTGGTACCTCAGCTTTCGGCTGTGTAGACAGTGTTGATTTTCAGATTACCGTTAACCAACAAGCCCTTGCGGCATTTACAACAAACACGCAGTCTGGATGCGGACCGTTGGAAGTTGTTTTGGAAAACAATTCAATCAATTCAGATTCTTATAATTGGAATTATGGGAATGGTTCAACCTCGAATATCAGTTCAACCTTTCACAATATCTCATTCGATAATTCAACATCAATACCTCAAAATTATGTTATTGTATTAACAGCTGAATCAAATAACGGTTGCAATGATCAAGATTCAATTCTAGTCACTGTTAATCCTGCTGCAACAGCTGAGTTTTCATACTCAGGAAATTCCTGTTCACCAGCGAATATTTTATTCACGAATAATTCGAATCAAAATACACAGGCATATTGGTCTTTTGGTGATGGAACCAATACCTCCGTTTTTGAACCAAGTCATGTTTTTACCACCCCTGCTTTAACAGATACAACTTATACCATTACGTTAGTTACGAGCAATGCATTTGGTTGTGGCGATACAACAACTCAATTCATTGATATCAATTATACGCCACAAGCTCTTGCTTCTGTTGATAGTTTATATGGTTGTTATCCCTTGAATGCTGCCATAAGTAACTTGAGTCAAGGCGCTTCGAGTTATTTGTGGAATTTCGGGAATGGTGTGACTAGTGCAAGCAATGCAACCCAATTTGTATTCGAGTATTTGAATATTTCCAATCAAGTTCAAACGTATCCGTTGTCTTTAACAGCTACAGCAACAAATGGCTGCTCTTCAATTTGGAATTCTACCGTTTCCGTTTTACCGGAAGTAACGGCCGAAGCTGATTTGTACGTACAAGGTTGTAATCCTGTTACTGTAAATTTTGTGAATCAAAGTAATGGTGCCATTTCATATTTATGGGATCTAGGCAATGGCGTATTTGCGAATACAGCCAATGTTCAGAATTCTTATTTTAATCCAGGTGATTCCGATACCACTTTCGTAGTGAGTTTAACTACCACAAATACCTATGGATGCGCGGTTACGCATGATTTTTATGTAGAGGTTTCTCCTCTGCCTGTTGCTCAATTCAACGCAACTCCAATATCGCAAATTTGGCCGAATAACACTGTGAACATTACCAATCTCTCTACGGGTTCGAATTTGGGATATGTATGGACTTTCGATGATGGTTCTGAGTTCAACGGTTCAACACCCGGAACTCATTCTTACCAGACATGGGGTACGTACACCATTCAGCTTATTGTGAATCAAGGCATTTGTACCGACACCATTCAACAGACCATTACAATTGATCCGCCAGCTCCACAAGCTATATTCAATACACAGTTAATAGGTTGTGCGCCACTAACGGTTTCTTTTGAAAACACATCTTTGTATGCGGCCGGTTATCAATGGATTTTTGGAGATGGTGGTTTGTCCTCTTCCACAAGTCCAGTTTATACGTATTGGAATCCAGGATCCTATGACGTAAAATTGGTCGCATTCGGATTCAATGGAACAAATGATACGCTGGTCATTCCCAATGCGATTACAGTGCATCCAAATGCAGTAGCGGCATTTACAGCAACCCCACTTAATGTTGTAATTCCTGATCAGCCAGTTACGTTTTTAAACCTGAGTAATGTTGCAACTA
>JBJTWB010000157.1:0-2525 GCA_046081505.1 Bacteroidota bacterium
ATCATCGGATACACCACATACACTTGCCTTCCCTTCGCAATTTCTTGACGCATAAATTCAAACAACATAATTCTATAATTGTCAGTATGCCATTCCGTTCGAATGGGCTTTCTACCTGGCGGCAATTCGTCAATCACGCTCACATCTAAATCGCCATACACCGTCATAGCCAATGTTCTTGGTATGGGGGTAGCTGTCATGACCAACACGTGCGGCGGTATCATGGCTTTCTTCCACAATGCCGCACGCTGAGCAACACCAAATCTGTGCTGTTCGTCTATTACAACCAAACCCAAATTAGAAAATTCAACAACAGGTTCTATCAACGCATGTGTGCCAATTACAAATTTCAATTCACCATTCTTCAGATCTTCTAAAATGTGCACGCGGTCTTTCTTTTTTACCGAACCGGTCAACAATTCAACACGCACACCAAGAGGCGTTAACAACGCAGATATACCCTCAAAATGCTGATTAGCGAGAATTTCTGTTGGAGCCATGAGGCATGCCTGAAATCCGTTGTCTATGGCCAAAATAACAGCCATAAGCGCAACAATGGTCTTTCCACTTCCAACATCACCTTGAACCAATCGATTCATGTGTGTCCCCTTCGAAACGTCATTTCGAATTTCCTTCACCACCCGCTTCTGGGCATTCGTTAATTCAAATGGCAAACATGATTTGTAAAACTGATGAAACAAATCTCCTACCCGATGAAAAACAACTCCACGCTCATCTACTGTGGACTTTCTTTTTTGCATGACCATTTGCAACTGCAAATAAAACAGCTCCTCAAACTTCATTCTTCGGCGTGCTTGCTCAAGCAACTCCATGGACTTCGGTAAATGCAACTGTTGAAGCGCCAAAGCGCGATCCATAAGCTTGTATTTGGAAAGCATAGAGGTGGGCAAATTCTCATCTATCTCTGCATACGCCTCTTCCATCAGTTGTGCAGTCAACTTCGAAATGGCCTGACTATTCAAGCCCTTCTTTGCACATTTTTCTGTAGTACTATAGACGGGTTTCAACATGACTCCTGCTTGCAATCGCGACTTTTCAAGATCTTCAATTTCGGGATGTGTTAAATTGAATTTACCCTTGAAAGCAGTCGGTTTTCCGTAAACCAAACAAGGCGTATTCAAAGGCAAACTCTGCTTTAACCAGGCAGGAACTTTAAACCAAACCAATTCCAATGTACCGGTATCGTCTTGAAATAAAGCAATGCATCTTTTCGCTCTTCCAACCCCAACCTCAGAAATACGCACAATGGTACCCATCAATTGCACCGCAACAGCCTCTGACTGAATTTCCGAAACCTTGGTAATCTGCGATTTGTCTACGTATCGAAATGGAACATGAAATAACAAATCTTCCCAAACTGAAATTCCCAACTGCTCTTTAAGCAGCTCTGCCCGAGCAGGACCCACACCACGTAAATAGGAAATATCTGTTTGCAGTTTAGACATACTTCACGAATATATAATAACTTGGGCCTGCGTTAAAAATGGAATTCTCGAAAAGAAAATATCAACTGCTTGTTGGAATAACACTGCTGGCGAAAATTTATTTCTTTATTGCCTTCAGCAAGAGTTATACAGACGGTGACCAAACCATATTGTGGCAGGTAACCAAAGACTACGCAGAAGGCGTTTTCTACGGTCCATGTTTTTACGGACAAGCCTACAACCCGAATCTAGAACCCTTGGTTGCTCTGCCGTTCTATTTACTTGGAACTCCACTCCCCATTGCCCTTCCACTTGCAACTGCCCTGCTAAGCAGTCTTCCATTTTTTGTGTTTAGTTATGTATTCAAAAAAAAATGGGGGTATTGGGAAGGGAGCATTCCGCTGTTGGTTTTACTATTTCTTTCTACCGATTACGACATACTTACGGCCATTCCCAGAGGATTTGTAACTGGCGTTTTTTTTGGTTCCATCTCCTATGCCATTTGGATGCACAAACAATCATTAAAAAGTGCTTTGATTGCAGGAAGTTTATTCGGACTTGGACTTTATTTCAATCTAAACACCATCCTAATTGCACCGCTATTTTTGATTGATCATCCGAAAAAATGGAAACAAATTCTTTCATTCTCGTCTCTTTTTCTATTGGGTTCAACACTAGGTCTCGTGCTAATTATATGGAATCACACGTTCTATCAAAACCATCCCGAGTGGGTTATTCATCAAGCACCAAGTTTGAAATTTGGCCTCTCTTTTTTTGTGGCTTGCATGAAAAAAATATATTTCTATTTTGACCAAGTAACTCCCCTAATCTGGCGTGGAGGAATCATAATTCTGCCTCTTTTAGTTCGTTTACTGTTGTTCTTTCGAAAAAGAAATGCTTCTGTGAGTTGGGCCATTTTCTTTGTATTACTCGGAACATCACTGACCTTTTTCATGGAGAAAACAGCCGATTGCGGTTACTCTCCTTTTTTCTCTGGTGCGCGATTTTTTCTTGCTTATCCATTCATCATAGCCGTTCTATTGGCATATTTGAGTCAATATCACACACGACTTTTCTTTC
>JBJTWB010000158.1:0-9798 GCA_046081505.1 Bacteroidota bacterium
TTTTGAAGTCAATAGCGCATTGCTGTCACGATCTCAAGTCTATACATTGAATCCATTGACCCAAGATGAATTGATAGGTTTGTTGAATGATGTTTTAACTCGCGATGAAGTATTGAAGTTGAAAAACATTCACCTGCAAGAGACGCAGGCCTTGTTAAGATACAGTGGTGGTGATGCTAGACGTTTATTGAATGTGTTGGAATTGGTTGTTGAATCTTTGAATGAAGATGAAATTGTAATTACCAATGCTGCGGTTGAAGAGGTAGTTCATACCAATACCTCGAAATATGATAAAACAGGTGAAATGCATTATGATGTTATTTCGGCTTTTATCAAAAGTGTTCGCGGATCTTCACCGCAAGCAGCCATTTACTATTTAGCTCGAATGATCAAAGGCGGTGAAGATCCGCTATTCATTGCCCGTAGATTGGTCATCTTGGCCTCAGAAGATGTTGGTCTTGCAAATCCAAATGCACTGCTTATCGCTGAATCAACGTTTCGTGCTGTACAAAATATAGGATGGCCAGAGGCAAGAATTCCATTGAGTATGTGCACCGTATATTTAGCTACTTCAGCGAAGAGTAATTCGGTTTATTTGGCAATAGATGCGGCATTGGCAGAAGTGAATGCGTCTGGAGATTTATCGGTTCCCATGCATCTTCGCAACGCACCCACACAATTGATGAAAGAGTTGGGTTATGGAGAAGCTTACGAATATGCGCATGCGCATCCGAATCATTTTGTTCGTCAAGAACATTTGCCCAATGAGTTGAAAGGAAAAGAATTTTATATCCCCGCTGATAATCCAAAAGAAGCAGCCATTGCAAAATGGCTCGAGGAAAGATGGGGTTTCAAAAAAGAAATATAGCATGTATAAAAGAATTGTAAAACCCCTGATGTTCCTGTTGTCTCCAGAGCGAGCACATTACTTTGCCATGGCCATGTTGGTTGCTGTTGTGAAAATTCCGGGAGTGGCTTTTCTAATGCGCAAGCGCACACAAACGAAGAACACTGAAGTTCGAGTAGCGGGAATTTCATTTCCAAATTGCGTAGGACTTGCAGCTGGATTCGACAAAGATGCGAGATGGGTAGACGAATTGTCTTGTTTGGGTTTTGGACATATTGAGGTAGGAACACTAACACCGAAATCGCAGCCAGGAAATGATAAGCCACGACTTTTTCGGTTGCCAAAAGATGAAGGACTAATCAACAGAATGGGTTTCAACAACGGTGGAGTAGACGCAGCAGCGCACAGACTGCGCAGTCGAAAATCGAATGTTGTCATTGGCGGAAATATTGGGAAGAATAAAATTACTCCGAATGAAGATGCGCTTTCAGATTACATGTATTGCCTAAATGCATTGCATGATTGTGTAGATTATTTTGTTGTGAATGTGAGTTCACCCAATACGCCAGGTTTAAGAGATCTTCAAGAAAAAGAACCACTGAAAAAAATACTTGTAGCTCTTCAAGAACAGAATGCATTGTTCCCTATTCCACGACCAATCTTTCTGAAAATTGCTCCCGATTTGAATACCTCGCAATTGGATGATATTATTGAAATTGTTGTTGAATCTAAAATTGCGGGAGTCATTGCTACGAATACCACCATTGCTAGAAGCGGCCTGAGAACGCCTGTTCAAGAGGTTGATGAAATTGGAGCAGGTGGATTAAGTGGTAAGCCTGTATTTGAAAAATCGAATGTGGTTATTCATTATCTTATAGAAAAATCTGGAAATGCATTTCCAGTTATTGGAGTAGGAGGCATTCATTCAGCTGAAGATGCAAGGCATAAAAAAGCACTGGGCTGTGACTTGGTACAGTTGTATTCTGGATTCATTTATGAAGGTCCTGGTTTAATTCGCTGCATTGCAAATGGTGAATAACTCTGTTGATATGTTGAATTTTCGGAAACGTCGAAAGGTTTCAGTGTGAATCTATTTTTGAAGACAACACAAAGTTGAACCAATACGTTTTGAAAATATGATCTCATTCTTCGGAAAGAAAAAAATATCTGCAGAGAAGACAGCATCTTTTTTTGTGAATACATTACTAGACGCGGTTGAAGAAGGGTTTCCGGAAGTAGCAGGTTTTGTGCGTGATTCGCCAGAGTTTGTTAAAGTTCCTGTCATGAGTGACGAAGAGTATGGAAAGTTTTTAATGATTGTTATTGTAGGGAATTTTAATTACCTGCACGAACATTTTCAAGACGGTGAAGCCGAATTAATTATTGGTCATTGCGTAGAACAGTTTGCTCCGGTTTTCGATTTATCGCCTACAGCTTTTCAAACCAAGGTGAATGAATACAAAAAATTCATGGCTCACATCAATGCGCCATCTAAGAACAATTTGTACGCCATGTCACGTGCGGTTTTTTATAAGTATGAATTGAATCAATACCAAGATGAATACTTCATGCGCGAAAATGCACCGAATCCAATTTTCAAAAAGAATTTGGATGATGTCATGAGAAATTTTGTTTGGGATTGGAGCGCATTTACAGAGAAGTACAAAGTGCAAATTAGCGGACTTCTTTAAGCCCGTTTTCCAACAAATCTTCCAAGAGAATATCATAACCCGATTCGAGATAATCGGGTTTTATTTTGAATTCTATATCGGGTTGAATTGGATTTAAATCATATTGAAATTCTCTATTGTAATTATAGCGAATGGTAGAGATGGAATAACCAATACCTGTAATAGGCAGGTAATACATTTTCGCATTCCCCCAAGTTCCTGTCATTCCACCGTTGCAAGGAGTGCCAATTAAAACTCCTCGTTTACGCTCTTTAATAATGTGAGCGAAATCTACAGAGGCGCTTGCGGTTCCGGCGTTGATGAGCACATTGACATTGCCATTGCATACAAGTTTCGATTTCTTTGCATGCTTCATGTAAATGGTGTCTACGGTATTGATGGGTGATCTTAAGGCATGGTAGTAGCTTCTTCTGTCTTCGTCTATGAGAACTTTTTTCTCGAATCGTTTTGGAAAGAAAATCTCTCGCAAACCTTTTGGAATTTGAGAGAGTTCACTGGATTTCCATACCACGTTGTTAGGTGTGCAATATCCATTGGTGTCGAGATAAGAATACACCAATTGAACCAAATCTGCTGACCCTCCGCCGTTATTCCGAAGGTCAATAACCATGTCTAAATCGTATTCGTGACACCAAACAAAAAATCGGTGTATTCTTCGATATGCTTTTTTAACGTTGTATGGCGCAAAGGTGTGAATTTTTAAAACGCCAATGCGGTCTTCCGGATAAATCTCATACTCAATATCTTCTTTTTCTGGAAGTATTGTTTCAAAATAAGCATCGCGCTTTTTCTGATAAGTTTTGCTGTCTAAAGCCTCAGAAGTTACTAGTGTATTTTCATCAACAGTGATATTGAACTTTTCATTGATATCTAATGGGACCATGAGAGAAATAATGGATGAGAAAACGTGAGCTGTCAGTTCATCTTTAAGGGAAAAAGCGGCACCTTCAATGGAAACATAATCAGCTGCAATGTTGAAGATGCTATCGACAGCTACATTGTTGATTTTGAAAATTTCAGTTCCGGCTTTCAATCCGTGAGAATTGAAAGCAAGGTAGTATCGATTTTCAATTTTAGTAATGGGTAAAAAAATGCGTCCATAATCTTTGCGCATGGCAGAACCAAAAGTGCGAGGCAGAATTTGAGTGTGAGAATCCGCCATCACATTAGTGAATTCACTAATGGTTTGAGTGAATTCCAAATAAGAGCGAGGCGAACTAAGTATGTTTCGAGCTTGCTGATATGCTCGGTCAAATTCCAATTTACCACAATACAAATAAGGATTCGGATTACTCTTTTCTATGGTCACTTTCAGAGAGTCAAGATCGCGCAGCATTTCTTCTGGACAAAGCTTGGTTGTTCTCCAATCTGCAGAGAACCTATTTTCAAAAATGACACAAGGCGTTTGACCACGAATGGACATGATGCACAGGGTCAGTAATGGCATGAAAATAAACCTCATTTGTTCTCTCGCTTAGCAACCATGGTTAAGATGGTTGCAAGCGCAACGGTCTCTCCGGTTTCATCATAAACGTCAACAAAAAATTTCACAATGCCCTTCGCTATGTCTTCTTCGTTGCGTTTTTCTTGTTCTATCTTTTCTTTGACTGTGAATTTGACACCAATGGTCATACCCGGGTAAACCGGTTTTGTGAATCGAGCTTCGTCAATTCCATAGTTTAAAAGTACCGGGCCTTTTTTTGGATCAACAAACAGTCCGGCAGCCTTCGAGAGTACAAAATAACCGTGAGCCACGCGACGCTCAAAGATGGTTCCTTCCAAACTGGTTGCGTCCATGTGAGCGTAGAAATTATCACCGCTAACATTTGCAAAGTTCACAATGTCAGCATCTGTTACGGTGTGTTTGTGTGTGAACACGGTATGACCTACGTGCAAATCTTCGAAATGCTGTCTGAATAAATGCGGTTGTGCTTCTACTTGGTTTGCGCCTTGCTGATACACGCCGGTGATGGCTGTAATCATACTCGGAGATCCTTGTATTGCTGTTCGTTGCAGGTAATGCATGACACCGCGTTTGCCTCCCATTTCTTCCCCACCACCGGCTCTTCCTGGACCACCATGAACCAGTAGAGGCATGGGCGACCCATGACCAGTGCTTTCTTTTGCACTTTCTCTGTTGAGCACTAGAATACGACCGTGATGTGAGGCGGCATGAATGACAAAATCGCGAGCAATGGTTTGGTCATTCGTGGTTATGCTGCAAACCAAACTTCCTTTACCCAATTTTGAAATGGCTACCGCTTCTTCAGTTGTTGCGTATGGCATTAAAGTAGAAATGGGGCCGAAAGCTTCAATGTTATGTGATGATAAATGCTTAAATGGATCATTATTTCGCAATAACACCGGTGCCATGAAGGCTCCCTTCGATGGATCGCCTGCAACCAAGTCAATGTTGTCACTTCCGTATACAACCTGACTCTCTTTTTTCAATTGTTCAAGCGCCTTCAAAACATCTTCACGTTGTGCCTTTCCAGCAAGTGCTCCCATTCTGGTTTTTTCGTTGCGTGGATCACCAATTGCAGTTTGACTTAACGCTTTTGCAAGTGCAATTTGAACATCTTCCATGTATTTTTCAGGCACCAGTATGCGTCGAACAGCAGTACATTTCTGACCGCACTTCACTGTAATTTCTTTACGCACTTCCTTCACGAACAAATCAAATTCTTCGGTGCCTGGTGCTGCGTCTAATCCCAAAATGGCTGCATTCAATGAATCAGCCTCCATGTTGAAAGGAATGGCTTCGTCGATTAATCGCGGATGCTGTTTAAGCATTTTTCCGGTACTTGCAGAACCTGTGAAAGTGACCACATCTTGCAATTCCAAATGATCGAAAATACCATTTGCACTTCCGCAGATTAATTGCAATGCACCATGCGGTAAAATACCCGAAGCGTCAATGTCGCGCACCACAACTTCAGTGAGGTATGAGGTAAGTGTTGCAGGCTTCACAATGGCTGGGACTCCAGCTAACAAATTCACAGCAATTTTTTCCAACATACCCCAAATTGGAAAATTGAAAGCATTGATATGAAGTGCAACACCTTCTTTCGGAACCATAATGTGATGCCCAATGAAAGTGCCTTCTTTCGAAAGTTTAGCTAAATCTCCGTCTACATAAAACGAAGAGTCGGGAAACTGTCGTCGCAGTGAGGCATAGGCAAATAAATTTCCAATACCGCCCTCTATGTCTATCCACGAATCAATTTTAGTAGCTCCCGTTTTAACCGATACTTCATAATACTTCGCCTTGCGTTCCATCAAATGCATGGCGAGTGCCTTCAACATTCGGCCCCGCTCTTGGAAGGTCATCTTGCGCAGGGCAGGTCCTCCAACACTACGACCGTACTCAAGCATTGCTGCATGGTCTAATCCGGTGCTGTCTGCAACAGCTACCAATTCATCTGTTACAGCATCGAATAATTCAGTTCCTTTTCCAGCGCCGGTTACCCATTTTCCTTGAGCGAAATTTTGAAGTTGAAGCATGATAAAAATTGTTTCCGCGAAGTTAAAAGAAAGTGGCAGACTTCAGGCCTTTGACGTATTTTTACAGCCATGAATAAAAAGACGCATTTAATCACGGGTGGATGTGGTTTTGTGGGAAGAAACATGGTCAAAAGATTGGCAAGTTCTACCGCCGATCAATTGATATTCATTGACGACCTCAGCGTAGGAACACATCCCGATACGTGGATACCTTATCCCAAGACAAGAGCTGGAGAGGGGTTTGCCGAATATGATGGGCGCTTGTTGTTTATTCACGCCGATGCGTTGAAGGTGATGCGTGCATTTGCTGAAGATGCGTTGTATTTCCAAACACACTATGCGTTTTCAATTGAACGCATCAATGATGTTTTTCACTTTGCTGCTATTGTAGGTGGTAGATCGAAAATAGATGGTGATCCCATGGTGGTTGCCTTGGATTTAGCCATTGATGCTGAATTATTCCATTGGGCATGCAAGTACATGCCAGATCGCTTGCTGTATCCAAGTTCTTCCGCTGCATATCCAATAGACCTTCAAACAGTCAATGGTGCAATTGCCTTGAAAGAATCAGACATTGATTTCAAAAAGATGGGTGAGCCCGATATGACTTACGGTTGGAGTAAGCTTACAGGTGAGTTTTTAGCGAAAATTGCAGCCTCGCATTATGGATTGAAGGTGACGTGTATACGTCCGTTCAGTGGATACGGAGAAGATCAAGATTTAACATATCCAGTCCCTGCCATTGCAGCCAGAGCCGCTAAGAAAGAAGATCCGTTTGAAGTCTGGGGAAGTGGCAATCAAGGTCGCGATTTTGTGCATATTCAAGATGTGATAGATTGTATTCTTTTGGCAATGGATCACATTCATGACGGAACGGCCATTAACATTGGCATGGGACGGTTAACATCATTTAACGAAATTATCCGTGTTTTTTGCTCATTTGCAGGATATGAGCCTACAATTAAGCCATTGTTAGATAAGCCTGTGGGCGTGCATTCGCGGTATTGCGACATGTCTTACGTGAAAGAAAAGTTAGGGTGGGAAGCAAAAATTTCGATTGAAGAAGGTATGCGACGGGTCTATGACGCCGCTGTGCTTAAACTCAAGTCAGCATGAGCGAGCGCGTAGTTGTTTGTTTTGGACCTGGCCCGAAGTTTAAAGGCGGTATACAAAACTACAACACGTCATTGGCCTTGGCTTTTGATAAACTTCCAAATACCAAAGTGCATATTGTCTCTTGGACCCAGCAGTATCCGGCAATTGTTCCGCGCGAGTTTGTAGATAAAAGTAGCAAAGCAGACTTGTTAGAAGGAAGTCGAGTTTCTGTTACTTATTTAACCAATTACAACAAGCCAAGTACGTGGCGTGAGACCGCGAATTGCATTCTAGCACTGCATCCCGAAGTTGTAGTTTTTCAATGGAGCATTGCCTTGCAAGGTTTGCCTTTGGGAAGAATTGCCAAACGTTTAAGAAAGGCAGGTGTTCATGTGGTCATGGATGTGCACTTTGTGGTGCAGAAAGAACATTCAACATTAGATAAGTGGTTAACGAAATTTGGATTGAAACACGCCCATTCGTTTGTTACACACGCCATGCACACGCTAGAGGAATTGAAAATGGTTTTCCCCAATCGGAAATTTAATCAGGTAGATGTGCTGGATTTAGATCGGAAGAATGACAATCAAATAGTTAAACTTTTTCATCCCATTTATGACTTATATAAGCCCATTCCCAATTTGAATATAGAACTTGAAAAGCAGCGTTTGGGATTGAAGAAGCATGTTTTTTTGTTCTTTGGATTTATTCGTCGTTACAAGGGATTAGATCAGGCCATTCGGGCGTTTGCGGAGGTGTGTAAGGAGAGAGATGATGTTTCTTTTTTAATCTGCGGTGAAAATTTTTGGCAAACACTGGATCAGTCGAAATGGAGCACCAAATTCAAACAAACGTTGTTCGGATGGGCGAAGAAAATTGTTTTGAATAAACAAGATGATGAACGCAATGATAGGCCTCTTGCCTTAATTGAAGAACTTGGAATTTCAGAACACTGCGTTGTCTTTAACCGATACATTCCCAATGAAGAGGTGCCACTTTTTTTTCAAGTCTCTGATGCGGTTATTCTTTTTTACAGAACCGCTACTCCAAGTGGTATTGAATCGTTGAGTTATAATTTCAAATTGCCCATTCTTGCTACGAAGGTTGGTCATTTTCCGGAAACCATTGTGCATGGATTCAATGGGTATTTGGCAGAGGCCGGAGATGTTGAAAGTATGAAGAATGAAATGCTTCGTTTTTTGGATCATCCATTGGATCGTGAAAACGTGGCAAAGGCCACTGAAAATATGTCTTGGAACAATTACGCTAAATCAATTCTAAAATCATGAGTATTGAATCACACAGAAAGAGCTATGAAAAGCATGCTTTGGAGATGACAGATTGTTTAGACGCTCCAGATTCAATGCTTGGTTTGTGGTTGAGTGAAGTGAACGAACTGCCCGATTACAATGCCATGGTAATTGGAACTGTAGACGCACATCTGCAGCCTCATAGCCGTGTTGTTTTGTTAAGAGGTTTAGATGAACAAGGGTTGCGATTTTACACGAACTATGATTCGAATAAGGGTGTTGAAATAGCTGAAAATAATAAAGTGAGTGTCAACTTTTTTTGGCCAACGGTGGAGAGGCAAGTTCGTGTTGAAGGATCTATAGTGCCATTGAGTTCAAGTGAAAGCGATACCTATTTTCATTCACGTCCTAGAGAAAGTCAAATTGGTGCGTGGGTATCTCCGCAAAGTCAGGTCATTGCTAACAGAGATGTCTTATCGAACCGATTCGAAGAAATCTCTAAGCAATTTGAAGGGAAAGAAATTCCGAGGCCTACAAATTGGGGCGGCTATTTGATTCGTCCAAACATGTTTGAGTTTTGGCAAGGCAGACCCAACAGACTGCATGATCGTATTCGGTACGTGAAGCACGGAGAGGGTTGGAGTTTGATGCGTGTTGCTCCTTGAATAATGAACTTGCATTTTTTTATTTTTTATTGAAACTATATGATGAATCACCAACTTCCAGAAACATTTCGTAACACCATTGATGAATTGATTCGGTGCAGAGAGAAATCTGCACGACAAAAATATTTACTCGATTTAACAGAAAGTTTATTGCAACACCTATGTGGATTCGTTTTGGGCGAATACAAGGCTGCGAATAAAATGAATCTGAATCTGGAAAAAACACTGTTGTACAATTCTAAAAATTTAGCTTTTGGTACCTACATTAACTTCCTTCGATTGACAGAAAAAACATTGAAGGAAATGGGACATGAGTCTCGCTTGTCACAGGAGATTCAGGGTAAAAATGTGTGGGTGGAAGTAAAAGTTTTTGAAAAGGTTTTTGAATCAGTTAAAAATAAAATTGAATCCAAGCACAATGGGAGTCTCACTCAAGTGGCCTTGGATGCGAGCAAGCAAAATGCGGGGAAATCCAATTTGCTTGAGTTTTTTGGGGAAGTTGTGAAGTTGAGAAACCGAGTAGCCCATCCAAAACAAGAAATAAAGGGTGTTGAAATTGATTGGCCGTATAATGAAGATTATTTCGATGCAATTAATCCTTACCTGGAAAGTGCGTTATTTAGTGTAATTGACTGTCTGCAACAAACGTGGAGATATCAGTTTTTCAGAGTGGCTGATATCATAGGAAATCAGCTCATGTTAGACGCGGAGGATAGTGAAACCATGCAGTCGGTTGAAGCTGAAAC
>JBJTWB010000159.1:0-3064 GCA_046081505.1 Bacteroidota bacterium
GATCAATGGAATACCCTGTGGAATTCCAACGAAAAATTCATTGTGTTCAAGCACAGTACACGGTGCAGCATAAGTATTGCGGCAGTGGGAAGGTTTGAAAGGCAATGGTCGGAACAAAACGCAATACCCGTCTACCTTTTAGATTTGTTAAATCATCGGGAGATTAGCAATGCAATTGCCACTGATTCAGGAATAGTGCACGAATCACCACAGTGTTTTCTAATAGAAAAAAAGCAAGTTTTAGCACAAGCTACTCACTCAGGAATCTTTGCTGAGGAGTTTACAATTTAATTTCATGTCTTATGTCCTGCAATACATAGCGCAGGGCGAGCACTTGCTTATTTTCTATTAAAAAACACTGTGGTGATTCATGAACTATTCCTGAATCAGTAGCAATTGCATTGCTAATCTCCCGATGATTCAACAAATCTAAAAGGTAAACAGGTGTTGCGTTTTGTTCCGACCATTGCCTTTCAAACCTTCCCACTGCCGCAATACTTATGCTGCAACGTGTACTATGCTTAAACACAATGAATTTTTCGTTGGAATTCCAAAGGGCATTCCATTGTTCCAACGCATTTAATTCCAACCAGATCATTTGACCAACTTGCTCGTAATTTCATCACCCAAAGGGTCAACACCTGACGCGTATTCCCCCAACCATTCACCCGAAGGAGAAATTAAAAATTTATGGAAATTCCATTTCACGTTACCGTCAGAAACACCATTTAAGGTTTTGTTTGTTAACCATTGGTATACCGGGTGTTGATTCTTTCCTTTCACATCTAATTTATCGGACAATGGAAATGTAACACCGTAATTCTTTTCACAAAAAGTAACAATCTCTTCATTTGTTCCGGGCTCTTGACCAAGAAACTGGTTGCACGGAAATCCTACAATGACCAAGCGATCCTGATACTTTTCATAAAGTGCCTGCAATTGTTTATACTGTGGTGTGTAACCACATTTGCTAGCCACATTCACACACAACACATATTTTCCTTTGAAGTCCGCCATAGATGCCGACTTCCCGTCAATGGTGGTGTAGGTTAAATCGTAAAAGCTCATTTTTTCAGTATTAATTAGATTTTCAGGTTTTTGCCAACGACTGCGCATTGCAAATAAGGCAATACCGCTAGTGGTTAGAATAAGGGCCAAAATGATAAGTGTAATTTTCATATGAACAAAAACGATTAATGTGCAATAATGTTCACTCGGTTCGAGCTAATTTAGCCGCAATATATAGGAAAATGATTGAAACATCAGCTATAGAAGAGTTAGAACTCCAAGCGAAAGAACATTCAGCAGTGCACCATCCGTATTTAGACCAATTGTCTGCCGGATTCCCAAATAACCCGAACAAAGCAATTGCCTATTTCGCCTCTCAATATGCACATTACAGCGCATGGTTTCCAAAATATCTCAATGCCATAATTGGCAAATTAAGTGAGCCCCACCATAAGGAGTATCTTCTTGAAAATTTACGCGAAGAAGCAGGCCAATTGAATGAAGAAGAACAACATGCTTTACAAGAATTAAATATTCATTTAGACTGGGTGCTCGGTATTGCTCATCCTGTTCTGTTTGATCGTTTTACGTCTACCATCTGTCTCAACGAAACATGGGAAATGCAAAATGCGGTTAATTCTTGGCGAACAGACTTTCTGAATTACCTTGAAAACTGCTCGGAACTTGAAGCCGTTGGCGCCATAGGACTTGGAACCGAATCCATAGTAAAACACTTCTACAAAAGCATTATTTCAGCTATTGAAAAACACACCCAACTTACACTGGAAGATTATGTGTTCTTTCCGCTTCATACTGAAGTTGACGATGAACATGGTAAAACCCTTCTGCGCATTGCAGAAGAACTTGTTCAAAAAAATGAAAATGGTTTGCACATGTTAAAAAAAGGCATGCAAACAGCACTTGATTTACGTGCTAAATTCTGGAGTGAACTGCATCTTGAAACCTCTTATTTCATTGCATTATGAATCCCATAAAAACAGCAATCCTCAATGGCCATTTAACAGATTCTGAATTGCAACTGGTAGAAACATGGAGACTTCTGTACATGGATGGACAGACAAACATTTCAATGTTGCCAAGTCTAGATAAGAATTTAGATCTTATTCTCCAGCTTTCCTGGATTCAAGGCGCACTGAATACAGATCTAACTTTCGAAGAAAACGAGTCCTTGTCTCAAGAAATATTTGACCACATTTGTTTCAAAAGAACAAAACAATTATTTGCCGATGTGAACGCAAAAATTTCATTGACTCCTGCTGATGAAAATCAAGTTTTTGTTGAAAATGCCTTTACAAAATTCAATGAAGAACTGTACCGTAATGTGAATGATAAATTGAATATTGATTTTTCGGTCAATCGTATTCCTTTTCCTCTTGAAATATTGGATCCGCGCGTTGTTCATGTCGCACCGAAAAAAAACAATGAGTTACACAAACATGCTCACGAGACTGTTTTTGTTTTTTTCTCAGGAAAGGGCCATGTTCTAATCGACGATAAAAAAATCCCAGTTCAGGCGGGAAGTATTGTATTTGTTCCAAGATGGAGTATGCATCAAAGTCAGAATGATTCAGATGAAGAAATGATATTCTTGGCAGTGGCTGATTTCGGATTTACAGGAAAAGCATTTGTAGGGAATTATTTAAAAACAGCCCGGTTAAAGTCCGAAAACTAAATAATGAAATCGACCAGACCTGCAGGAATGCTTTTTATTTTTATAACGTTACTTGTTGACGTTATTGGTCTAGGAATCATTATTCCCGTTCTTCCCAACTTAATTCAAAACTTAACCGGAACCGATGAAAGCGGCGCTGCCGTTTGGGGTGGATGGTTGGTGGGGTTATATGCGCTCATGCAATTTTTCTGCGCTCCAATCATGGGTGCTCTGAGTGATGCGCACGGACGCAGACCTATTATTCTACTCTCTCTTCTCGGACTTGGACTGGATTACTTACTCATGGCTTTTGCTCCCAATATGATTTGGCTTTTTATAGGCAGAGCCGTAAGCGGAATCATGGGAGCCAGTTTCAGTGTGGCG
>JBJTWB010000160.1:0-6433 GCA_046081505.1 Bacteroidota bacterium
TTACCGCGTGTTTTAATGCAATTCGAACTTCCACGAGCATCACTATTTCCAGTGAAAGTGTCATTGAATCCGCTTATATTTTTGACTTATCTGGAAAACAATTGGCTAAAGCAACTACTCCAAACAACGTATTTTCATTGCAAATTAACAGTTCTCTACCAGTAGTTATTCAATTGAAAATCAATAATAGGTGGTATAGTATGGTCAAATAATTCGGGAATTCAGCTTCTCATTGTGAATAATATTGAGAATTATTTAACATAACCATTCGTCTAAGAATTATTTTTGTCTCACTTAAAGCCGAAGCCGTAATGCGGCGGGTCTTTTTAGTTAAGGTAAGGCAAACCCCCGAAAGCGTTCGGGGGTTTGTTTTTTTCAATCCTCTGTCAAACAAAAAAGGCCGCGAATCGCGGCCTTTCCTGAAACTAAATCCACATTATTCAACTGCAATCTGAACGGCAGCACGATCCTTACCATTCGCTAACTCTACTGCATAAATACCAGCAGCAAGCGAAGCAAGCTCTACACGTACAGTGTTATTACCAGCTGGTAGAGTTCCTACGTTTTGTGTAGCAACTACTTGACCCAATTGGTTTAGAATACGAACATAAATCTTATTTGAAGTCTCTTGACCGAAAGATAACAATACATACTCGTTAGCAGGGTTTGGATAAACATTCAAAGAATTCAAGAAATTCGATTCTGAAACACCAACGATACAATCAGCACATGAATCGAAACAAACAATGTTCAAAACTTCAGCTAGACCAGAACGCGTGTGAACACGGTTGTATCCGCCAACTCCATTTGCAACACCGCAAGCAATGATACCAGCACCTTCTTCATTTGTTGGAGCATTTACATCGCCATTCATGAACTTGTATTGAATTTCAGCTGAACCGCTGACGTTTACTGTGCACTCATAAACCATATCACCATCAGCATCTGTCATTTGAGTAGCACCACCCTGCCATGCTGGAGTAGTGAAGCCACCGATCATCCAAACACCTGCTGGATCTGGAGAAGTGTTTTGCATGTTAACACGGAAAGTCACATCTGCTGGATCTGGATCAGTGATACATTCAACTGAACATTGTGTATAGCACCAGTGCTCAATTACAGGATCTGCACCTACAACCAATTGACGGTTACCGTTAACGTTACATTCTGCTGGTAAAGACTCATTTCCATCAGCCCAAGCTGCTCCATTTACAAACTTGTACTCATATGTACCTGGTTGTAATAGTAAAGTCACTTCATAAATACCATCACCATCTAGATCTGTCATCAACGTAGATGGATCACCAGGATTCCATCCTTGGAAGCTACCTGCCACGTGTGGACCATTAGGATTCACTGTTTGCAAAGACATATTCACACGGAAGAACACAGGAGTTGGAGCTTGACATGGACCACAAGCACTGAAACAAGCTACATCCAGTACAGTGTTGTCTGAAGTAAGAGAAGCAGTTCTGTTTCCACCAGTTGCGCAATCATTTGGAACTGCTTCAGCAAAAGCCCAATCGTTACCGTTGATAAACTTGTAAGCCAAAGAAGTGGCTGTACCAACATTTACAATGGCTTCAAAAGTACCTGAAGGATTCCCTAGTGGGTATGCAGGATCAAACATTTGAGTAGTTGCAGGATTCCATCCTTGGAAATCTCCTGCTAAGAAAACTCCAGCTGGATTAATTCCACTTGCCTCTTGAGTCATATCAACACGGAAACGTACCGTCTTTTGACCACACGCCGCGCAATTAGCGAAGCAAACTGTCATCGACTCGGTTGCATTAGAACCAGAAATTAACCAAAAACGGTTGTCATTTCCGTTAACTTCAACTTGACACGTTGGAGGAACGTCTTCAGCACCTACCCATCCATTTCCATTGACGAATTTGAATTGGTAAATTTGAGGAATTAAAGATAAAGTAACACTGTATACTCCGTCGCCATCACCATCCGTCATTACAATTGGATTAGGTTGATCTCCAGGGTTCCAGTTTACATAAGCAGCATTCTCAACAATTCCGTCATAGTTGACATCATTGAAGTTACCTGCCAAGTGAACGCCATTTCCACTCACGGTTTGGCCGTTCATGTCTACGTTGAACGTTACATCAACTTGTGCCTTTGCGGCTAAAGCTGCTAACGCTACGAAACAGAAAGTAAAAATTTTTTTCATAGGTTTTAAATGATTTAGTTTAGTTCGTGTACTTTTAACACTTTCCAAATATAATTCGTTTTTGTGTTGCACACCCCTACTAGACGTAAATCATGAAAAAAAGTTCGCTGTTTTTATTCACAAGCCTATTGTTCATCTCTTCCTTCGCTCAGAATCAAAATGGAAGAATCATTGAACGGATTGACCCTCCAAATTGGTATAGTGGCATGGAGAATCCCGCTGTAGAACTCTTATTCTATGTCAACACCAATGAAAATCTACAATTCAATATAGCGAAAGAAAGCAAATCTTTTGCATGCATAAAGGCTGTTGAAAAATCAAAACTAAATAACTACTATTTTGTTGAATTAACCATCAAGAAACAACCTAAAAACAATGAAATATCTCTCCTCGTTAACGGGGTTAATTCAAATGCAACGGAATTAATTCGATACCCAATAACACCAAAATCTTATTCTCCCCTTGGTCTAAATCAATCAGACGCCATTTACCTTATTTTTCCTGATCGATTTTCGAATGCTGACCCAAACAATGAATCGTTTTCTAGCTACTTCCAAAAAACAGAGCGGAATGAACTCAAAGGTCGAAGGGGTGGAGATTTAAAGGGAATAATCAACCATTTAAATTACATTGAAGATCTTGGATTCAATGCCCTTTGGTTAAATCCAATTGTAGAAAACAATGAAAAGGTTGATTCGTACCACGGATACGCTACCACCGATTCTTACTTCATTGATCCGAGAATTGGAAGCCGAAGTGACTTAGATCATCTGACCAATCTCATGAGTCAAAAGAAAATGAAACACGTCTGGGATGTGGTTTACAATCATTGGGGAGACCAGCACAAACTTTTTCTTGAAATGCCAGATAGTGCCTGGTTTCACTGGTATCCGAATTTTACAAAAACCAACTACCGAGCTGAAACCATGATGGATCCTCATGCCAGTGAATTCGATAAATCAGCCATGGCCAACGGTTGGTTCGACCATCACATGCCAGATCTGAATCAGCAAAACCCTCACTTAGCTAAATACCTCATTCAAAATTCCATATGGTGGGTGGAAACTGCACACATCGATGCTTTCAGAATTGATACATACAGCTACCCAGACCAAGCATTTATGGCAAAATTGAATGCTTCACTGAAAACCGAATATCCAAATTTGTTCAACTTCGGAGAGACTTGGGTACAAGGCACACCTATTCAAGCATGGTTCACAGAAGGGAATCGATTAAATACGCATTTCAATTCACAACTCAATGGTGTCACTGACTTCCAATTGTTCTACGCTCTAACCAAAGGTCTAACCGAAAATTTTGGATGGGAAGAGGGATTGAGACGCATTGAACTTACACTTGCACACGACTACCAATATGAGCATCCAGAAAATTTAGTCACTTTTTTGGATAATCACGATTTACCCCGAATCTACTCTGTTTTCAATCAAGATTTAATGAAATGGAAAATGGCGCATGCCATGCTTTACACTTTACGCGGAATACCCTGTACTTACTATGGCACCGAAATTCTAATGACCGGATTTTGTAACCCCGATGCACATGTTCGAGAAGAATTTCCCGGCGGATGGGATGACCACAAAACAAATCTTTTTAAACAAGAAGAAAGAACAGAATTGCAGAACGAAGCCTTTCAATTCATAAAAACACTTGTCAACTACCGAAAAATGAACACTTGGATGACAACAGGCAAACTGATTCAATTTGTGCCGAATGACAACACCTATGTCTATGCTAAAAAAGGTGATTCTAAAACACTCATTTGTTTGTACAACCTCAATCAGGAAGCTAAACAAATACACACGTCTCAAATCAGTGAAGTCCTGAATGGACAAACAACAGGACGAAATATCTTAAGCAATGAAAATATAACTTGGAATTCAAATATCGAAATTCTAGGCAATCAGTTTCTACTAATTGAAGTTTCACATTAATTTCGAATCAAACTAAACATAATGAAAAACATCATTTTTATAGCACTACTTTGTTTTTTGTTTCAAACAACATGGTCACAAAAACACACTGAAAGCAAGGTCACCATCATCAAGATAGATACCGCTAGTAATGGTCAAATTGACACATTAATTTTCAATTTCGACTCCAATTCAATGGATATATCGAAATGGGAAGAAATGCTAAAGAATCTCGATATAAACATTGACTTGGGGAACGAACAATTCTTAATGCAAATGGATTTCAATGATTCCCTAACTAATTTCGATTTTAACTTCGAACCAAACGGAAATCCATTCGAATTGGATTTTTTCGGGCAAGGTGATTTTCCATTCGGTGAATCCATGATGCAACAGCAAGACAACTCAGCTAAAATTGGAATTACCCCTTCCAAATCCTACAAAGGGAATGGCGTTATGATCGAGTCAGTTACTCCCGCATCTCTTGCTGCCGCTTTGGGTCTACAAACCGGAGATATTCTGGTTGAGTTGAATGGAAATAAAATCCAAAAATTCACAGATTTGAAGTCCATTCTAGAACAACATCAAGTGGGAGACGAAGCTCAAATTACATTCACAAGAGAAGGGAAAAAGAAGAAAATGACTGGATTTTTCATTCCTGTTTCGAACATGAATATTCAACGAGATATTCGCATTTCACGTCCCTAAATTGAAGCAACACATTCTTGTTTCTGCTCTTGATTGGGGCTATGGGCATGTGACCCGAACAAACATTCGGGTGATTCAGTTTTTACAATTGGGAAACAAAATTACCATTGCATGTTCTCGAAATCAGTTTGAATTGTGGTCTCAACTTCAACCTGAATTAGAAATTATCCCTGAATTACCAGACAATAAGATTGAATTGAAAGGTATTTCTTTTGAAATGCTTTTTCTAGCCAAACGCAACAAACAATTTCAAAAAAACTGGTTGGAAGAATCACGATGGGTAAATAAATTCTTAGAAAAAAATACGGTAGACCTCATTTATTCTGATAACCGATACGGATTTTTTTCATCACACGTACCTTCCACCCTACTCACTCACCAACTGACCTTGCAGGGACCATGGCCTTGGAAAAATATAGCCCAATGGGCATTGAACAAACGTTTGAAAAATTTCAATCGAATTGAAATTCCCGATTTCGAACACTCACCCAAACTCGCTGGATTGTTATCTACTTCTTCGAAATTAAACGTAGCATACGTTGGTCCTCTAACGGCCGAATTACATGAAAATTCAACTTTCAATTCTAATTGCGACAATATACTTTTTTTATCTGGTCCGGAGCCACAACGATCTCAATTGGCCCAGCTGATTCATGACCTGTGGCCAAACGAGTTTACCCTCCATATTGTGGGTCATTGTAACATCAAAACAGAAAAATTAAATATTAATCTTTTAGGTTTTTTGGATACACAAGATAAACTAACCGTTTTAAAACAAGCAAAACTCATCATTACTCGTAGTGGATATACCACACTTATGGAATTGCACGGATTGAATAAAAAGGCGATTCTCATTCCTACCAAAGGACAGTGGGAACAAGAATACTTGGGAAAGTATTGGAATTCACAATTCCAGTTTCCTTGCATAGATCAACAACACCTTAGCACGGAATACATAATTTCGCAACTCAAATCGCAGTCATGACACAGGAGGAAATAGACGTTCATTTTATGAAGCAGGCCATCAAAGAGGCTGAATACGCACTTGAGATAGATGAAGTTCCTGTGGGATGTGTGATTGTTGCAGAAGGTAAGATTGTAGCCCGCGGTCATAACTTAGTTGAACGCTTGCATGATTTTACTGCCCATGCAGAAATGCAAGCTTTCACAGCTGCTTCAGAACATTTGAATGGGAAATCTCTGATTCCATGCACCCTGTACGTAACTTTAGAGCCCTGTGTTATGTGCGCCGGAGCTGCTTATAATACACGAATTGGCCGAATTGTGTTCGGCGCATCTGACTTGAAAAGAGGATATTCCCTTTTCGAAGATCATGACCGAAAAATCATTCATCCCAAAACTCAGATTACTTCTGGTGTTTTAGAAAAAGAGTGCGGTACCCTACTCACCTCCTTTTTCTCGAAAAAACGAGGTTAACAGCATTTAATGCTTTTTATCCACTTTTATTAACATTGCTTTCACACCCACAAGCGGACAATTAGATTTGTGAGTTAGGAGCCATGCTCCGAAACCTAAACATTTTTCTATGATAACGCGAATTATTGGTATCAATACCAGTACCTATGTGAATGCTGAAATGAGGCTCGACGAT
>JBJTWB010000161.1:0-9293 GCA_046081505.1 Bacteroidota bacterium
CTTCGTGGCGCTTTCCGTGGTGTACACCTACGTCGGCGGCATGAAGGCGGTGGTCTACCTTTTTATGGCAGCAATGAGCAGTTATCAGCTTTCCCCTAATTACTCATTGGATCAATTGGATTCTCAAGTTGCCATTGATGAATTCCAATATTTCTTAGATCAGTACCCTACAAGCAGTCTTCGTGATTCGGCGAATAAGCTGATTGAAATATTGAATTTCAAAGTGGAAAAGAAAGATTTTGAGGTGGCTAGTCTCTACGTAAAAACAGGGAAATACAAAGCAGCAACGTACGCGCTTCAAGAATTTATTAAGGCATATCCACAGTCTAAGTTCAAAGAAGAGGCTATGTATTTGATTATAAAAAGTAAGTATTTATTGGCCGATGGAAGTGTGGATACGAAGAAATTGGACCGTTTTAGAGAAACTATTGAATCTTATATTACCTTTGTAACCGCTTTTCCCAAAAGCAAGTATTTGAATGAGCTAGATAAGTTCAATGAAAAAAGCTTGAATTGGGTTGAGCAACTAAGTAAACAATGAGATCATGAGCAACTACAAAAACTCTACAGCAGCTAAAACAACGGTTACTAGAAACACCAATGAACTTTATGATAAGGTTGATGGAAATTTATTTGAAACCATTGTTTTGCTTTCGAAACGTTCAAGTCAAATTTCTCGTGAAATGAAAGAGGAGTTGAATCAAAAATTAGAAGAGTTTGGTAGCAACCAAGATAATTTAGAAGAGGTATTTGAAAACCGCGAGCAAATTGAAATTTCGCGTCACTATGAGCGTTTACCAAAACCTCACAGTATTTCAATCCAAGAGTTGGAGGAAGGAAAAGTATTTTACCGTTATCCAGATACTGAAAATTAATTGAACACATACCATTGAAAATGCCCCTCTCGGGGCATTTTTTTTCAAGTTTGTTTCCACACCATGTTAAAGGGTAAAAAGATAATCATTGCCGTTACAGGATCAATAAGCGCCTACAAAGCGCTATTCTTGACTAGACTTTTGGTGAAGTCTGGTGCTCATGTTCGAGTGGTGATGTCGAAGGGTGCCTTGCAGTTCATTCAACCTTTAAGTTTTGCCACGCTCTCAAAACATCCGATTATCTCCGATTTTGTTTCAAATGAGGCAGACGGCTCATGGAATAACCACGTGGATATGGCCTTATGGGCCGATGTTATTTTAGTTGTTCCCGCTACAGCGAATACGCTAGCCAAATTTGTGTCAGGAACCTGCGATAACGTGCTCATGGCTGTACTCATGAGTGCGAAATGTCCCATTTTCTTTGCTCCAGCTATGGACCATGACATGATGCTGCATGACGGAACACAAACCAATTTAGCAACCCTGAAATCACGAGGGTACCGCATTTTCGAATCTGGCTTTGGCGAACTGGCGAGTGGTCTAGTAGGAGAAGGAAGATTGGCAGAGCCGGAAGAAATTGTTGCGCAATTGGAAGAATATTTCCATCCAAACCCCATACTTAAAGGAAAAAAAATACTGATCAATGCGGGCCCTACGTATGAAGCCATCGATCCGGTCAGATTCGTTGGCAACAGATCAAGTGGAAAAATGGGTATTGCGCTTGCCAATGCATGTCTTGATTTAGGAGCAGATGTCACGTTAGTCCTTGGTCCAACTCACCTGATTCCCAATGAGGGTATTCAGTGTATTCGTGTGGAAAATGCTATGGAAATGGCTCAAGCATGCAAGTCCGAATTTTTAAACGCACACTGGGCCATACTTGCAGCGGCAGTTGCAGATTATAGACCGGCTACAATTGCGAAAGAAAAGGTTAAAAAGTCTGAGTCTGATCTGCAACTTAACCTAGAACCTACAGAGGATATAGCCAAATCATTGGGTGCAATGAAAACGAACGAACAACGCCTCATTTGTTTTGCACTTGAAACAGAAAACGAAGAGACGAACGCCAAATCTAAATTGGAGAGAAAAAATGCCGATGCAATCATTTTAAATTCTTTGCGTTCAGATGGAGTTCATTTCGGATCAGATGAAAATCAAGTTCATGTGTTTTTTCAAAATGGAACCGAAAAAAAATTACCTTTAATGCAGAAAAATGAGTTGGCTTCACGCCTCGTGGAAGAACTCATTCAACACGGTTTATGAAATTTAAATTAATATTTCTCTTTTCTTGCTTTCAGTCTTTCTGCTTTGCACAAGAACTGAACTGCAATGTCACTGTCATTAAACCTCAAGTCATGGTGTCTGGGCCTGAAGTTTTTCAAACCATGGAACGTACCATTGAGGAATTTATCAATGGCAGGAAATGGTCAAAAGATACATGGATCCAAGATGAGCGCATTCCTTGCACCATGCAAATTACCATTGAACAACAAGTGAATCAGCGCCAGTTCAAAGGATCTATTCAAGTGGGGTCGAGTAGGCCCGTTTACAATTCAGATTATAAAACACCGCTGGTCTCTGTCAATGATAGAGATTTCGAATTTACGTTTCAAGAGAATTCACAGATCCAATGGTCGAATGATCAGCACAGAGATAACTTATCTTCCGTACTGGCCTTCTATGCCTACTACCTTTTGGGAATGGATTACGATTCTTTTTCTAAAGAAGGTGGTACAGATTATTTTCTAACGTGTCAAACCATTATCTCGAATGCGCAGAATGCACCTGAAAGCGGATGGAGATCAAACGAAAAAGGTCAGCAAAACAGATACTGGTTAATTGAAAATATTCTTACCCAACAGTTCAGCCCCATGCGAGAGGCCAACTACATGTATCACCGTCAAGGTCTAGATAAAATGTATACTGAACGCGCCACCGGTTTAAAGAATGTGACCGATGCTCTTATGCTACTAAACAATGTTCACAAGGTAAAACCCTCCTCTTACAACATGCAGGTGTTTTTTTACGCCAAAGCAGATGAAGTGGTGAGTATTTTCAAACCTTTAAAGCCTGATCAGAAGAACGCTGTAGTGGACTTGTGCAAACGTATTGATCCAGGAAACATAGCCAAATACGAGAAGATTTTGCAGCCATAGGTTGCGCATAACTTTCTTTTTGTCAAAAAGAATTGCGCCTTAATTTCGGGGCATGCTTAAGCAATTAAGAATACAGAATTATGTACTCATAACATCTTTAGAGGTATCTCTGAAGAAGGGATTTGTAGCAATAACGGGTGAAACGGGAAGTGGTAAATCCATTTTACTCGATGCATTCGGTTTGCTCATGGGTGAACGTGCCGATGTGAAATCCATTCGCGTGGGTCAGGAAAAATGTGCGGTGGAAGCAGTCTTCGAGGTGAACAGCGCTGAATTTATTCGTTTTTTTGAACTTCATGATCTAGACTATTCCTCTGAATGTGTCATTCGCAGAGAAATAACGAAAAACGGAAAAAGTAGAGCCTTTATCAATGACACCCCTGTTAATCTCAGTGTGTTGAAAGCACTCACTGAGCAGTTGGTTGATTTGCATTCGCAACATGAAAACGCCTTGTTATTCCGCAAGGAGTTCCGTTATGAAATGATTGATGCATTTTCATCTTGCACAGACATTGCTTCGGAATACAAAAAACAATTTTTGAGTTTGCAGCAACTGAACAAGCAAAGCGCTGAATTGCAAGCTCAATTGCAGGAGCAAAAGGCGTCTGAAGATTATAGAAATTTTCAATTGAATGAACTGCAAGAATTTGACTTTGCAGATTGGAATCAAACACAGCTTGAAACCGTTTTGAGCGAACAAGAAAATGCCGGAGAAGTTTTAGAGTCATTAAGTCAGTTTCAATTTGATGTGGATGAAAGTGATGAGTCGGTTTTAATGCGATTAAAGCACTGGAAAAATCAACTTTCTAAACTCAGTGTTAAATCGAAATCGTTAGAAGAATTTGCTCTTCGCATGGAACAGATTCACCTGGAATTGCAAGGGCTAAATGCTGATATTGCTGCATTTGCTGCCAATACACAGTTGAATCCGGAAGAACGCCAACACATAGAAGATCAATTGAGTTTCTTGTACAAAATGTTCCGTAAGCATCATGTTCAATCTGTTTCAGAACTTATTTCTTTAGCGAATAAGCTCGAAGCGGAAAGTCATGCTTCTGAAGAGTTGGAGTTGAAGCTTCACGCGTTGACAGAAGAAATTCAGCAACTTCAAAAGCTTTGTGAAGGTCAGGCGAAGATGCTTTCTCAACAACGTATGTTGGGGGTAAAGCGTGCTGAAAAATCCATTGCGGAATCGTTTTCAAAATTAAATCTGGAACACGCTAAGTTTCAGATTGTCATGCGCGAAAGTGCGGAATTAAGTATACATGGTTTAGATGAATTCGAATTCATGTTTAGCGCCAACGTTGGACAACCGTTTGAACAGCTTAAAGCCGTTGCAAGTGGTGGAGAACTTTCCAGAGTTATGCTCGCAATTAAAGCCGCTACGGCAAAACTGAATCAAATGCCGGTTCTCATTTTAGATGAGATTGATCAAGGTGTTGGCGGTGAAACGGGAAATGCAATTGGAAAATTATTGAAAGAGATGAGCCAACAAATGCAGTTAATTGCCATTTCCCATTTACCGCAAATTGCCTCCAAGGCCGAACAGCAATTCTCTGTTCGTAAACATGTTTTCGATGGTACTACCCTGAGTGAATTAATCGAGTTGAAGGGCAATGAGCGAAGAGATGAAATTGCGCTCATGCTGGGCGGAAAGAATTCCAGTCAAGCAACCCTGCAAGCTGCAGCAGAATTGTTAGCTCAAGAATCATGAGTGCGTCTATCCAAAAACCCACGCTCGACGAGGTTCTTGAGGGATCCGTTTTACTCGTTGACAAACCGTTAAATTGGACCAGTTTTGATGTGGTGGGAAAATTGAAATGGATATTGCGCAGCGAAGGACGTTTTCCAAAGTTCAAGATTGGACATGCTGGAACCCTTGATCCGCTAGCCACGGGCTTATTGGTGGTATGCACGGGTAAAATGACCAAGTCCATTTCGCAATGGCAAGATGGTGAAAAGGAATATACAGGTACCATGGAGTTGGGATTTACAACGCCAAGTTTCGATAGGGAGACATTGCCTGTTGCCAAAGAAGGAACGTTCGAATATCAACTAGATCAACTGCAAGCATTAGCTAGTTCATTTATTGGAATGCAGGAACAGCGCGCACCGGTTTATTCTGCCAAGCAAATAGATGGAAAACGTGCCTATGAATTTGCAAGGAATGAGGAGCAGGTTGAAATTAAAATGCATGGCATTGAAGTTTTTGAATTTGAACTTTCTGAACTGATAGGAAATCGGGTAAACTTTAAAATTCGGTGTTCTAAAGGAACCTACATTCGCTCATTGGCCCATGATTTTGGTGAACGCGGTGGTTTTGGTGCGTATTTGTGGAGCCTAAGAAGGACGCAAAGTTTACCGTTTCGGGTTGAAGATGCGTTGACCCCAAAGGCATGGGTAGAACATTTTTTCCCGACTTATAGTTCTGTAAATGAACACTTTAGCGATGACTCGGTTAAAAAGGTCTTTACAAAGGCTTTCTGATTTCGTACTTTCGCCCCCCACTAAAAACAGAACACATTGATTTCCACCATGAAACTGGGGCAGTTCAAGTACGAACTTCCCAAAGAATTAATTGCTCAACAACCATTACCGCACAGAGATGATGCGAAGCTAATGGTGTTGCATCGTGATTCAGGAAAAATTGAACACAAGAAATTCAAAGATATTCTCGAGTATTTCTCTGAAGGTGATGTGATGGTAAATAACAACACCAGGGTTTTCCCTGCACGTATGTATGGTAATAAGGAGAAAACAGGTAGCATGATAGAGGTGTTTCTGCTACGTGAATTGAATGACAAGAGTTTGTTGTGGGATACCGTTGTAGATCCGGCAAGAAAAATACGTATCGGTAATAAATTGTATTTCGGTGAAAATGATGAGTTGGTGGCCGAGGTAATAGACAATACAACATCGCGTGGAAGAACACTTCGCTTTTTGTATGATGGACCGCATGAAGAATTCAAGAAGTTGGTTTACAGTTTGGGTGAAACACCTCTACCAAAATACATTGAGCGTCCGGTACAAGCCGAAGATGCTGAATGGTATCAGACCATTTATGCGAAGCACGAAGGTGCGGTAGCAGCGCCAACGGCAGGACTTCACTTCTCAAAGCATTTGTCAAAGCGTTTAGAGATTGCCGGAATTCATATGGCAGAATTAACCTTGCACATTGGTTTGGGAACATTCAGAACGGTTGAAGTTGAAGATTTAACGAAGCACAAAACAGATAGTGAGCAATTGATTATTCCAGACGTAACAGCGAATCTTGTGAATGATGCGCGCGCCAATGGAAAGCGTGTGTGTGCAGTTGGAACTACTGTATTGCGTGCATTTGAAAGCAGTGTTGGTACCAACAATACATTGAAATCTTTTGATGGTTGGGCAAGCAAATTCATTTTCCCTCCGTTTGATTTTCAAATTGCCGATAGCTTAATTACAAATTTCCATGAGCCGCAAAGTGTTCTTTTAATGATGACCACTGCCTTTGGAGGTTATGATTTGGTGATGGAAGCGTATAAAGAGGCGATAAAGAAAAAATATCGGTTTTTCTGTTACGGAGATGCCATGTTGATTCTCTAAACTGAAAAAAGAGGAAAAAAAGTGGTTTTCAGAAAAGAAATGTTGAAAAGTGTTTGTAGAATAAAAAAAGAATTGTATTTTCGCACCCCCAAATTTTAGGGAAACGAGTTTATTAGAAGCAGATTAAAATGGATACTTTGAGTTACAAAACCGTATCAGCCAACAAAGAGACCGCAGACAAGCAGTGGTTATTGGTTGATGCTACAGGAAAAAATTTAGGTCGTATTGCGAGTGAAGTGGCATCTTTACTTCGTGGAAAGCACAAGCCTTTGTTCACTCCTCACGCAGATTGTGGTGACTACGTAGTAGTTATCAACGCTGAGAAGGTAGCATTAACAGGAAATAAGTGGGATGAGAAAGTGTATGTAAGATACACAGGGTATCCAGGGGGTCAACGTTTTGCTACACCAAAAGAAATGATGGCTAAGCATCCAACTGCCATGATAGAAATGGCTGTTCGTGGAATGCTTCCAAAGAATCGTCTGGGTCGTGCCGTTTTCAGAAACTTGTATGTATATGCAGGTTCTGAACACAAGCAAGAAGCTCAACAACCACAATCATATACTTTAAAAGGATAATATAGTCAATGGCAACTACTCAATATACCAATACTTCTGGTCGTCGTAAGACCGCTGTAGCTCGTGTTTATCTTTCAGAAGGATCTGGAAGTTTTGTTGTAAACGGAAAAGATTTCAAAGATTATTTCCCAACAATGATGTTACAATATCGTGTGAATCAAGCATTCGCATTGACTGGTAACGAAGGGAAGTATGATTTTAAAGCGAACATAGATGGTGGTGGAATTACCGGACAAGCGGAAGCGCTTCGTTTGGCACTTTCTAAAGCATTGATTGAAATAAACCCAGAATGGAAGTCAGCGTTGAAAGCTGAAGGATTAACAACACGTGATCCACGTATGGTTGAACGTAAGAAGTTCGGTCAGCGCAAGGCACGTCGTCGCTTCCAGTTCTCTAAGCGTTAATACGCGAAGAGGCTCTTTTTGGGCTTGTTTAGCATCCAAATTTCAAAGACTCAGTTTGTGCTGGCTACTTTGGGATTGACATTAAAGCGAACGTAAACAAGAAAAATAAATAAAATGGCAAAAGTTACTTTTGAAGAGTTACTTGATGCGGGTGTACATTTTGGTCACCTTAGCCGCAAGTGGAATCCAAACATGGCTCCTTATATCTTCGGTGAGAAGAAAGGGATTCACATCATTGATTTGAACAAAACCGTTGTAAAGCTTGAAGAAGCTTGCAATGCAATGCGTCAAATTGCAAAATCAGGAAAGAAAATTTTATTCGTAGCTACGAAAAAGCAAGCGAAAGACATTGTTGCTGAAAAAGTAAGCGCAATTGGAATGCCTTTCGTTGTTGAGCGTTGGCCAGGTGGAATGTTGACGAATTTCGTTACTATTCGTAAGGCAGTTCGTAAAATGAACAGCATCGAGAAAATGGAGGCAGACGGAACTGCCGCTACCATGAGTAAGCGCGAGCGTCTTCAACTTTCTCGTACCTATACCAAAATGAATAAGAACTTGGGTTCTATTGCCGACATGAATCGAGTTCCTGCTGCATTATTTGTAATTGATGTAATGAAAGAGCACATTGCAGTTGCGGAAGCAAAACGTCTTGGTATTCCTGTTTTCGCCATGGTTGATACCAATAGCGATCCTCGTAAGATTGATTTCGCTATTCCTTCTAATGATGATGCTACGAAGTCAATAAGCAAAATTTTAGATGTTGCTATCGAAGCTATTGCTGAAGGGTTAGCTGAACGCAAAGTAGAAAAAGACAAGAGCGACGAAGCTGCACCAGCTGCAGATAAACCAGCCGCTGAAAAAAAGCCGGGTACTCGTCGTCGTAAAATTCAAGGATAATTTAAAAATTAAGTAGAAATGAATATTACAGCATCAGATGTAAATAAACTTCGTACCATGACTGGTGCGGGTATGATGGATTGCAAAAAGGCTTTAGTAGAAGCTGAAGGTGATTTCGACAAAGCAGTGGAATTGCTTCGTAAGAAAGGTCAGAAAGTGGCTGCAAGCCGCGGCGATCGTGAAGCAACAGAGGGTTTGATTCTTGCAAAATCAACCTCAGATAACACTAAGGGATACATGATTGTGTTGAATTGTGAGACAGATTTCGTAGCGAAAAATGCCGATTTTGGAACTGTAGCAGAAACTATTTTAGATGCAGCAATTGCGAATAATGCCACAACAGTTGAAGCAGTTAAAGCATTGAATTTTCCTGGTACCGAACTTACCATTGCGGATAAAATCACGGAGGAAATTGGAAAGATTGGAGAAAAAATAGACTTATCAAAAGTTGGAGTGGTAGACGCTGGATTCGTGTTCTGTTACAACCATCCGGGCAATAAATTAGCTTCTGTGGTTGGTTTCAACAACGTAGCGAACGGCGATGTTGCTAAAGATGTAGCTATGCAAGTAGCTGCAATGGCTCCGGTTGCTTTGGACGAATCTTCAGTTCCTGAAGAATTAAAGCAAAAAGAAATTGAAATTGGAAAGGAATTGGCTATTAATGAAGGCAAACCTGCTGATATGGCTGAGAAAATTGCAATGGGTCGTTTGAACAAATGGTTTAAGGATCTACTTTGGTGAATCAAGAGTTTATTAAAGACAGCAAATTAACTGTTGGTCAATATGTGAAGTCAGTAG
>JBJTWB010000162.1:0-16606 GCA_046081505.1 Bacteroidota bacterium
GAAAAAACAGGTTTAAATTGTTTCTCAGATGACACTGGCCTGGAAATACAAGCGGTTCATAATGCGCCTGGAGTAGATTCCGCAATCTATGCGGGACTTCCTAGAAGTTCTCAAAGAAACATTGAAAAAGTATTATTCGAAATGCAAGGTAAATTGGAGCGAACAGCACAATTTAGAACCGTCATTTGCTACAAGACTAATCACGGTGCGTTTTATTTCGAGGGTATATGTACAGGATCAATTGGCAGAGAAATTCGCGGTGAAGATGGCTTTGGTTATGACGGAATTTTTTACCCTGCGGGATACTCAAGAACATTCGCTGAGATGAATCTGAAAGATAAAAAAATACTCAGTCATCGATCAAAGGCTTTTAATCAGTTTGTTGAATATCTTCAAACGAAACAGTGAATCGATAAATGCATACATTTGCAACAGACTTTGAATTATGGAAACATATCTAGATTTTGAATCTCCCATTAAGGATTTGCGCACGCAAATTGAAAAACTTCGCGACAGCGAAAAGAAAAACGGACTCGATGTTCATACTGCAATAGAAGATTTAGAGCGAGCGATAAAAGAAAAGACGACTGAAATTTATCAAAACTTAACCCCTTGGCAGCGGGTGTTGGTTTCTCGACACCCTGAACGCCCATATACCCTGGAGTATATTGAATACCTAACAGAGGGAACATGGATTGAACAACATGGTGACAGAAATGTCAAGGATGACAAGGCTATGATTGGAGGTTTTGGATTTATAAATGGTCAATCGGTTATGCTCATTGGTCAGCAAAAAGGAAAGAATACCAAAATGAGATCGTATCGCAATTTTGGAATGGCCAATCCGGAAGGATACCGTAAAGCACTTCGTCTCATGAAATTGGCGGAGAAATTCAATAAACCTATTGTTACGTTCATTGATACCCCCGGAGCATTTCCAGGATTAGAAGCGGAAGAACGAGGCCAAGGTGAGGCCATTGCCCGAAATTTATTTGAAATGATGCGCCTAAAGGTTCCTGTCATTTGCATCATCATCGGAGAAGGTGCGTCGGGTGGTGCATTGGGAATTGGAATCGGTGATCGGGTTATGATGTTAGAAAATACATGGTACAGCGTTATCTCTCCGGAATCATGTAGTACCATTCTGTGGAGAAATACTGACCATAAAATGGAGGCTGCTTCTGCACTCAAACTTACAGCAGAAGACATGTTGAAGAACAAGCTCATTGATGGCATCATCAGAGAGCCGTTGGGCGGTGCTCACGCGAATCGAGAAGAAGCTTCAGAAATTTTAAAGTCGAGTATTGTTCAAATCCTGAACGAACTAAAAAAAGTGCCAACCAACGAACTGGTTTCGCAAAGAATTGAGAAATTCTGTGCAATAGGCGTTGTTCAGAGCTAAATTCAAAACAATATAATGCAATAATGTGGGGGATTTTGATTAAATTTGCACCACAAAATATCAAACTACAATGAAAAAGGGTTTATCGCTAATCACACTTTCCATCCTTGCAACTTCTGTCTTCTTTCAAAATTGCGCCACATTGGGTTCAATGGAGAAGCACAGAGAAGAACTTAATTTTCAAGTTGATCCAACGCCACTCGAGGTGCATGGTGATTCTATTAAAGTGAAAATTACAGGTAAATTTCCTGAAAAATATTTTGCTAAAACCGTTACTGTTGATGCCATCCCAACCTTAACATACGCAGGTGGTGAAACATCTTTCAAAACCGCTTCTTTCAAAGGAGAAAAAGCAACGGGTAACGGCGATGCAATTCCATATAAGACAGGAAAGTCATTCACTTACACTGCAACTATTCCTTACGTTGCTGGAATGGAAACAAGCTCATTAGAGTTGAGAATCAAAGGTGCAAAAGGTTCAAAGACTGCATCATTCCCCGGAATCAACATTGGAAAGGGTGTAATTACAACTCCTTACCTCATGAAAAGTGACGATAAAGTAATCACTTCAAAAGATGCTTTGGTTCGATCAACAAACAAAACACATGAAGCTAAAATAATCTTTGCAAAAAATTCAAGCGTAGTTGATGCGAAAGAACTAAAGGATGCAGACGTTGCTGACTTCACCAAAGTTTTAAAGGAAATCAGTTCCAACACAAAAATCACAATCAACAGCATTGAATTGATCTCTTATGCTTCACCAGAAGGTGAATTAGTTCGAAACGATAGTTTGGGCGTTGAGCGTGCACGCGCAGGAAAAAAAGTAGTGATGGATATGTTGAAGAAAGAAAAGATGGATGTTTTGTTCGGAAGTAAAGTGAAAATGGTTCCAAACGGTGAGGACTGGGAAGGTTTCCGTACAGCAATGGAAACTTCGAACATTGGTGACCGAGAAATTATCATTCGTATTCTTCAACGTGAAGCAGATGCCGATAAGCGCGAAGCAGAAATTAAAAACATTTCCAAAACGTACGAAGAAATCGAAGAAACAATCCTACCATCACTTCGTCGTTGTGTAATCCGAATCAACTACACAGAAATGGGTCTTTCAGACACGGAGTTGCAGGAAATCGGAAAGTCTGCACCAGGAAGTTTAGCTTATGAAGAAGGTTTGAAAGCCGCTTCATTGACGGATGATATGAATACTAAAATCTCAATTTTGAAAGCAGCCGAAGCGAAAGCTAACGGAGATTACAGAGCAAGCAACAACCTTGGTGTGGTTTATTTCGAGCAAGGAAAAGTGGCAGATGCAGGCAAGCAGTTCGAGAAAGCATATGGAATGAAGAAAAATGTTGAGACATCGAATAACTTTGGTACTTCTAAGCGTTTGGGTGGTGATAGAAATGGTGCTTTGAAATTATTCAACGAGAGCGGATCTAACGAATCGAAATACAACAAGGGTATGATATTCATTGCGAATGGTGATTATTCATCAGCAGTAAATACCATGTCTGGTGAGAAAACGTTCAACTCAGCTTTAGCGAAGATGTTAAAAGGTGATAATGCCGGAGCAAAAGCAGATCTTGATGCAAGCAAAGATGGGTCAGCTGAAGCTGATTACCTCAGAGCGATTATCTGCGCACGTTCGAATGATGCACCTGGTGTTTCTTCAAACATCAAATCAGCAGTGAAAAAGAATGGTGCATTAACCGAGAAATTCAAAAAGGATTTAGAATTTGAAAAATTCCAAAGTGCTTTGAACTAAGCGAATGGAAGAGAAAAAAAGGGGCTCAGGCCCCTTTTTTAATGCTATATTGTTAAAACGGCGATATGGAGTGAATGTCGTTGTTCCGTTTTTCAATTTCATTTTTAACAATGGCCATGCGATTCGCTAATCCCGCTAAGTCACTGTAATTATTTTCCAAAAGCCACATCATGGAACCCTCCTGGTTGTCCGCTGCACGCGCAACTTTTTCAAGAACATCATATCCATTGTTGCGTAACCACAGAAGTGCATTCGGATTTCCTTCACATCCATTAATGAGAGCCATTAAATGCGGATATCCATTTTCCATGAGCCAAGTACGTGCATCATCTTGGTTGTTCAGCGCATAAACAAAAATGCCCAATTCAGCGTAGCCATTTTCCATAAGCCATGCACGAATTCCTTCGTTACCGGATACCGCCTCGGCCCAGGCAAGAATTATTTTTATCGGATAGGCCTGCATATTCATAATGCAATGTTAAATAAGTTTTATTCATTTTTGTATGAATAGACTTCCTCTTTTTAGCTTCGCAGCATGAAATTGATTTTTTCATTTCTTGTTTTCATTGTAATCGCAATTAGCTCTTTTGGACAACCTGTTATAAATCCCATATCTCAGGAAGAAAGTGCAATGCGCAATTTGGCTGCAGCCAAAGATTCCGGATGGTTTTTTAAAATGTCAGCAACCGTGAATACTACGCAAACGTATTTGAAAAACTGGGCTGCTGGTGGTAATAGTAGTTTGAATATTACAGGCCTTTTCAACGGAGTACTCAACTACAGATACAAGAAAATTGCCTGGGATAATGTGCTCAATTTGGCATACGGAAGAAGTATTGTAGCCTTCGATATTCCATCAATTAAAACAGAGGATCGATTCGATTTTTCAAGTAAATACGGTCAGCAAGCAAGTAAATTGTGGTATTACTCATGCCTATTCAGTGTTCGCTCACAAGTTGCTCCTGGTTATGCGGCATTACCCAATGGCCTTCCCAATTATGATAAAGGTAGAATTTCAGATTTATTCTCACCAGCCTATGCTGTAGGCGCCTTGGGTATGGATTACAAACCCAATAAAAACATGTCGGTCTTCTTGGCGCCATTAACCTATCGTGCAACGTTCGTATACAACCAAGACTTGGCCAACGCCGGACAGTTTGGGGTAGAGCCCGCACGAATAGATGCGAACGGGAATATTCTTGCTTTAGGAAAGCGGAGAAGAAATGAATTGGGCGGTTACATTCGAATCAATTATACGAATCTGATTTGGGAGAATGTCACATGGACCAGTAAACTCGAACTCTTTTCGAACTACATTAAAAAGCCAGATAACATTGATTTGAACTGGGAAAACCTTTTCAATATGAAGGTCAATAAATATCTCACCGTATCAGTGGCTGCTCAAATTATTTATGATGACGACATTCGAATTTTGAAGTCGGTCGAATTTACTGATGAAGCAGGAAACTTTCATCCTGCTAACTTGGGTCCGGGATTGCAATTTCGCGAGTTAACTGCAATTGGATTCACCTACACGTTTCACTAATTATTCGTGAGCGCAATCTTTGCCTTTCTTCGTTCCCTTTCCACCAGCACCACCTTCTGAAATGATTACGCCAGTGGCAGTAAAAGCGAGGACCTTTTTCGGTTCAGTGATAGACGCAATTTCGGCTGCTGTTTTTCCTGCGTCTTCAGCAAGGTGTTTTAAATATGCTACACTAAGCTCCTTGTAAAACGCTTCTCCACTCACAACTGTAGATTTCCCTTCGCAATTTTCTAGCGGAACAGCAAACGCATGGTCTTTCATGAAAACGGTCATGGCCACTCCATTCGGCATAGCCACTTCCATCCAACAACCTGCCTTTTTGCAAGTCATGTTAATGGTTCCTTCAAACTGACATTGAAGTCTTTCTTTGCCTTGCATTTGTTCTAGCAATTGATTGCCACTCAATGGGCTTGCTTTTACAAAACTAGCTCCATAGCTTGTTTCCGAAGCAGTTATGTGTTTGTCATGATTGCAATTCGTAAACACAATCACTGTTAAGAAGAGGGCAATTAAATTTTTCATGGGTTGTTATGTGATGCGAAGATATTCGTTTATTGGGAAATTCAGTTCAAGTCCATCATAGGCTAAGTACATAGACTCAGGCAATGCTTTAGAGACTTCGGCATGACAACCCAATTGATGACTAATGTGCGTGAAATAAGTAAGTGGTGCTTGAACATCTTGTGCCAGTTGAATGGCCTCATTCAAGGTGAAATGTGAGATGTGCGGTTCTTTCCGAAGTGCATTCAACACAAGTGCCCTGCAATTTTTTAATTTCTCTTTTTCTTTTTCAGAAATGAAATTGGCATCTGTGATATACACAAAATCGTTGATTCGAAATCCAAGTACAGGTAATTTGTAATGCATGACCTCGATAGGGGTAATGGTTAAATCACATATGCGAAAATCTTCAGATGCATTGATAGCGTGTATCTGAATATCTGGAGCACCGGGATATTTTAATTCATTGAATGCATAGTGAAATTCTCTTCTCAGGGCAGTTTCAACACGCTCGTTGCAATACACATGCATGGGCTCTTTCTGAAAGTAATTGAACGCGCGAATATCATCTAAACCAGCAATGTGGTCTTTGTGCTCATGAGTAAATACAACAGCATGTAACTCAGTGGTTTTAGAAGCTAGCATTTGCTGACGAAAGTCGGGGCCGCTGTCTATGACAAGAGTTACTTCTGAAGTTTCTATTTTGATTGAAGTCCGTAACCTTTTATCCTTTGAGTTTAGGGATGAGCATACCACGCAAGTGCATCCAATCATTGGAACTCCCTGACTTGTACCTGTGCCTAAAAATGTAACGCGCATCATTTTGCACGAAGATAAAACGTACTTTTGCAAAATGAGCAATTCAATTCATCCGGCAGAAGTTCCATTCATGGTTTTTGCTGATCAAGACGGAAATATTTTTGAAGATACACGCTATGAAGTGGTTGGAAGATCTGGTTTTGACGTGTATCCGTTGAGTCCTGAAGATTTTATTGAAGTGCCTTTCGGAAGTGATATGCTTACGTTGCCAGGTAGGCTGCCATACGGGTTACATATTGAATCAGGTGAAATTGAATTAAGAGAAGATGTTCAGGCCGTTGCAAGTCTCAATGCGCCCGCTTATACCCAGCTATTTGCTGCTGCGTTCGCAACGCAAGACGAAGCCCCAACCTTACCGTTATACGCATACACGGCGGTAGGTTGGTACAACGGGAAATTCTATACCACAGCAGTGCGCATTGATCCAGACGACAGGCAAGATCTAGAAAATTTTGATCGTGAACATATCTGGGACGTAACACGAAAACGACTCGAAGAACAACCAAACAACAGATTGGTGCAACACCTTGGCAACAACTGCAGCCTAAAATATTGTTGCCCCGCTGCACGTAATTTTTTCATGGGTAGGTGGGAAGCCCCAATACCCGTGAGTCCGGCGTGCAACAGCAATTGTCTAGGCTGTATTTCATTCCAACCCAAAGAACACGATTTAACTTCACCACAAGATCGATTAGACTTTATTCCTACCGTGGCCGAAATAGTGGAATACACACTGCCGCATCTCGAAAAAGCCGATCGCCCCATTGTGAGTTTTGGTCAAGGTTGTGAAGGTGAACCGCTTTTGGTATGGCAAACCATTCGAGATGTCATTGTTGAATTAAGGAAGCACACAAATAGAGGAATCATTAATCTCAACACCAACGGTAGTAAGCCCAAAGCAGTTGAAGAGCTTTTCAAGGTAGGTTTAAATAGCATGCGAATTTCAACAAACTCATTGCGGAAGTCTATTTATGAGTCGTATTATTTACCGAACAATTACACATTTGAAGACATTGTAGAATCGGCCAAAATTGCAAGAAAGTACAACGGTTGGGTCAGCATCAACTACTTTACTTTTCCGGGAATGACAGACCATCCAGAAGAGGTTTCAGCCTTAAAAAAGTTTATTCGTGAATCAGACATTAACATGATTCAATGGCGGAACTTCAATATTGATCCAGATTGGTACCTCGGTAAACTTGGAGTTGCAGATTTGCCACAAGGTTATGGAATTCGAAATGTCATGGAGCAATTGAAACAAGAGTTCCCTCATTTAGCATACGGATACTTTAATCCACCAGCTGAGGTTCAAGAACATTACAACAAGCTAAGAATTAAATTCTGAATTAATAGCTGCTAATATGAACACTATAGAAAATAAGAAGCTTGGATACAGGTCTGATATTGATGGATTGAGAGCGATTGCAATTCTCCCAGTAATCTTATTTCATTTAAATGCATCTTATTTGAAGGGGGGCTACTATGGAGTTGATGTTTTTTTCGTGATTTCCGGCTTTTTAATTACTCAAATATTGAAGAAACAGATTGAGGAAAATACATTCAACATGTTTCAGTTTTGGTTGCGAAGAGTGAGAAGGCTATTACCAGCTCTCTTGGTATTGGTTTCAGTTACAATTGTAGTTGGGTTAGTTTTTCTCTTCAAACCAACCGTTAAGACAATGGCCGAAGATTTATTGCCGGCAGTTTTTTCTTACTCGAATTATCATGCTTTGCATACTTTTGGAGATTATTGGGGTGGCCAATCACAGAATTCATTTTTCCTGCATATATGGTCTCTTGCAGTTGAGGAACAGTTTTATTTAGTTTATCCTTTAGTTCTTTTTTTAAGTTATAAGATTTTTCGAAGCTTATATTTTCCTATTGTAATTATTGGAATTTTTAGTTTTAGTATTTTTTTGTATTACATCGCTTTTAGTCAACAAATTGATTATGCTTTTTACACATTGCCTTCAAGAATGTGGGAACTGTTAGTGGGTGCGTTTATATCGATTAATTTCGGATTTCTTAAGGTGAAGTGGATCTCGAAATTTTTATCCTGGATAGGCGTGTTTTGTATTTTATATTCCTTTGTGTTTGGAAGAGAGACTATTGGTTTTCATGTGTTAATTGCGGTGCTTGGGTCAGCACTCACAATATCATTCACCGATCAAACAGGTTTGCTTGGAAGAATTCTTTCAAATGCAGTTTTTGTTTACATTGGAAGAATTTCTTATTCTTTGTATTTATGGCATTGGTGTGTCATAGTATTTTTTAAAAATATAGAATTTCAACTAATTGGGGTAAATGATATCATTATTGATGTTTTGATTGTATTTGTTTCGTTCGTTCTAGCACATCTTAGTTACTATTTCGTTGAAAATAAAACTCGAAATAATCCTAAGACAATTCGGCTTACAATTGGCGGGGTTGCCTTGACAGTTGGTGCTAGCTTATTTGTCTTATCTAATTTTTACAGTATCAAATATCAATCTGACTATAGCCCTCAGGATGTATTTATTTATGCATATGATTTGTCGCCAAATCAGTATGTGGAAAGGGCTGATCCCGCGTTGCTAATAAATTCGAATATAGTCATGCGCGACCCTAAATTTAATACTGCATATAAATCCAAGGGAATGGTTTTCAATGAAACAGCTGGAGAACCAGAAATGGTAATTATAGGAGACTCACACGGAATAATGTGGGCAAAAGTTTTTGAAGAAATTGCAGATTCATTGAATATTGCAATTTCATGTTTTACATCAAATTCAGGTAAGCCATTTATTAATCTGAACAATGCGGAGGGTCAAGTTGCTAACGGTTATTACAGTCAATCTGAAAGAGTAGAATATGCAAAGGCCCTATTAGGTTGTTTGGAAAAATCTAGTTTAAAATTAATTGTTGTTGCTGTGCGTTGGGATGACATGACAAAGGCAGATAGTCAGCTTTTTATGGAATTAATAGATTTTTCGAAGAAAAAAAATATCAAAGTACTTATCATTAATCAACCACCTGTATTGACATTTATGGAGAATAAGAATGCAGCACAATATTTTACTTACCTTGGAATAAATCCTTCCAACGGATACAATACGATTGGTCTAGATATGTCTCAAGTAATGAAGACAAACAATGAACTACTTTATAGTTTAAGACAGTTTGATCATATTTGTTATTTCGATGTATTTGCTAGGATGATAATGAATGATAAACTAAAAGTGTCTTGGCGAAATCAAGTTTTGTATTTTGATGATGATCATTTGAGTTATTTTGGTGCTTCGATGCACAAAAAGGACTTGCTTCATAGTATAAAGGAAACAGAAATTGTAAAAGAATTTAAATGAATATTCAGTTCATAAATCACGCATGTATTAGAATTCAGAGTGGCCCAATTAATCTTATATGTGACCCCTGGTTGGAGGGTAATGCATTCCACAATGGGTGGTCTTTATTGGCCGATACTGAATTTAAATACGAAGATTTTATTAACGTAACTCATATTTGGTTTTCTCATGAACACCCTGACCATTTCTCTCCACCCAATTTGATGAGAATTCCACAAGATTGCAGACAAAGGATAGTAGTTCTTTTTCAATCTACTGTTGATAGAAAAGTAGCATCATTTTGTCGGAAATTGGGCTTCAAGGAAATCATTGAGCTATACAATGATTGTGAATATGAATTGAGTAGCTCGTTTAAAATTCTTTGCAATTCATATACAGACGGGGATTCGTATGCGAGTTTTCAAGTTGAAGGCTTTAAATTATTGAATTTGAACGATTGTATAGTTAATTCAAGAGAAGCAGCAGAAGAAATAAGGAAGAAGGTGGGGCATGTCGATTGGCTTTTCACTCAATTCGGATATGCGAACAAAATTGGAAACACACTTGAAGTTGAAAAACGGAAAATGGCTTCGCTTGAAAAACTTCAAAGGATTAAATATCAAATCGAGGTGTTTCAGCCATCGGTTGTTATTCCTTTCGCAAGTTTTATTTATTTCTCTCATGTAGAAAATTCATATCTAAATGACGGAGCTAATGATATTGAAGTGGTGTATGATTTTATCTCCAACATTGTTCAGACACCCTGTGTAGTGCTTTATCCGAATGATTTGTGGAATGGTGATAGTTACTGGAATTCAACTCAAGCGATTAAAAAGTACCAATCGGACTGCAAGCGAAAAGTCGGTAAAAATTTGATCCAATCAGATGTTGTAGAGAAAATGGAGCTTGTGAGGTTAAGTCAATATTTTGTGGAGAAATTAAAAATTGGGTTTCCTCATAATTCAAGAGATATAAAAAAGTTAAGCTCAATTATTTACATAACTGATTACAACGAGAAATGGGAACTGAAGGGTTCTGTCGGATTAATCAAATCCCGAGATGATTCTGAAAGCAATTGGGATATCCAAGTAGGGTCAGATGCCTTGAGTTATTGCTTTAAGGAACTTTGGGGAGGTGAAACGCTGAGAATTAATGGCAGATTTCAATCAAGCTCAACCTATAATCGATTTCGTCAGTTCACTGATATAGCATCAGCCTTAAACAGAAGTGAGAGATATCCCTATCTCTCGAAGAAACAAAAAATACTTTTGAAAGTGAAATCTCTGTTTAAGCTATAATGTCACTCCACAAAGATGAAAGAGTAAACGGGCACCTACGTTTCCATTCCAGTCATCTTCACCTGGAGCTACTTCCACCAAATCAAATCCAATGATTTTTTTCGAGTCTTTTAAACGCGATAAAAGATAAGTAGCTTGCTGAAAGGTAAGCCCTCCAGGAACAGGTGTTCCTGTGTTCGGACACAGCGTAGGATCTAACCCATCAATGTCAAAACTCACATATACTTTTTCAGGTAGGGCTTCTATAATGGCGTCGCAACGCTGCTTCCAAGTCTCACCGTCAAAGCTTGCACGTTGAATGCTCGCATCGGTATGCACAACAACGCGTCCTTGGGCCTCTTCAACCACTTGATTCTCTTCTTCACAGAAATCACGAATTCCAACTTGAACAATTTTAGAAATCTGTGGAATTTGCAGTGCATTGTACATGATAGACGCATGTGAATAGGTGAACCCCTCGTAGGCTATCCGTAAATCCATATGCGCATCAACATGCAGTATACCAAAAGAATCATGTTGCTTTGCAAGTGCTTTCAAATATCCCAATGGTGTGCTGTGATCTCCGCCAATGAGTCCAACCATTTTACCATTATTCATCCACTTCGTGGCCTCTTGCTCCACGTAATCTACCATGTGAGCACATGCCTCATTTATTTCGTCAATGATCTCTTGCAATTCATCATTGTTCTCAACGTCTATTCCTTCTTCCCACGCATCAATGATTTGTTGTGCTTTTTCTTTTAATGCATTGGCTCTACCATGCATGCCTGCAGAGGCGTCTAACATAGCGATTCCCTTCTTCCAAAGTTCTGGGAATTCAGGGTGAAACAAATCAATTTGAAAACTAGCCTCAAAGATGTGTTCAGGGCCCTCAGAGGCTCCAGAACCGTATGAAACAGTGACTTCCCATGGAACAGGCAAAAGCACAATATCTGATTCCTCTGGAGTGAATGGTAGCCCGTAAATCTGACTGTCAGCTAGCCCAGCATTGTTCGGATTAAATGAGGCTATTTTATCTTGCTTTGAGCCCATTTGCAATTAATTGGTCATTACAGCACGAACCTTATCGGCAGCCTCTTGAAGTGTAATTGCACTGTGAACAGCAAGTCCAGATTCGTCAATTAATTTCTTAGCTTCAACGGCATTTGTTCCTTGCAGACGCACTATGATTGGCACTGGAATGTTACCAATGCTGTTGTATGCATCAACAACGCCTTGGGCAACGCGATCACAACGCACAATACCACCGAAGATATTCACTAAGATTGCTTTTACGTTCGAATCACGAAGAATCATTCGGAAGGCGGTTTCAACGCGTTTCGCATCGGCAGTTCCACCTACATCTAAGAAATTCGCGGGCTCTCCGCCACTCAATTTTATAATGTCCATGGTAGCCATTGCCAATCCAGCTCCGTTAACCATACATCCAACGTTTCCGTCTAATTTAACGTAGTTCAAACCTGCTTCTCCTGCCTCAACTTCCAACGCATCTTCTTCAGTAACGTCTCTCATTGCAGCATAATCCGGATGTCTTGTTAATCCGTTTCCATCTAAGGTAACTTTTGCATCAACCGCTAAAATGCGATCATCTGATGTTTTTAGTACAGGATTGATTTCAAACATCGAAGCATCACAACCCACATAGGCATTGTATAATTTTTTTACGAATGAAATCATTTCTTTGAAAGCATTGCCTGATAATCCGAGATTGAAAGCAATGTTTCTTCCCTGAAAATCGGTCACCCCCGTCATGGGGTCAACCAACTCTTTGAAGATACGTTCAGGTGTTTTTTCAGCAACTTCCTCAATGTTCATTCCACCATCGGGTGAATAAACAATCACATTTCTTCCGGCTGAACGATCCAATAATATACTCATATAAAACTCGCGTGGTTCAGAAGAACCTGGCGCGTATACATCTTCTGCAACATACACTTTTTGAACAAGTTTTCCTTGCGCTTTGGTTTGCAGAGTCACCAAGTGTCCACCCAAAATACCTTGTGCTTTTTCTGCAACTTCGTTTAATCCTTTGGCAAGCACAACACCGCGTGACCCCGTTTCGGTGATCGTCCCTTTTCCACGTCCACCTGCATGTATTTGCGCTTTCACAACAAACCAGCCTGTGCCAGTTTCTTGTTGAAGTTTTTCGGCAACAGATGTGGCTTCTTCAGGTGTTGATGCTACATATCCGCGCTGAACGGTTACACCAAATTGTGTTAAAATGCTCTTTCCTTGGTATTCGTGAATGTTCATAGTTGTAAAATTGAGCCGCGAAGTTATGAAATAAACCTTAGAATTGTTCATCTTTGTCGCATGATTCAAGCAAAAGGAATTCGCAGAAAATTTGGTCAATTGGAAGTGCTTCGAAGTGTAGATTTAGAAGTTGGTGCAGGTGAGGTCGTGTCTATTGTCGGTCCAAGTGGCGCTGGTAAATCTACTTTACTTCAAATCATAGGAACCCTGGATCAACCTACCTCAGGCTCGTTATCTTTAAATCAAATGAACCCATTCCAAATGGGTCCCTCACAATTGGCGAAATTCCGAAATCAAAACATCGGTTTCGTTTTTCAATTTCATAACCTACTCGCAGAATTTACAGCCCTAGAGAATGTGATGATACCAGCTTTGATTCACGGCATAAATAAGGCAGAAGCTGAGCAAAAAGCAAAGAAATGGTTGGAACGCTTGGGGTTGAATCACCGTTTAACACACAAGCCCAGTGAACTATCCGGAGGAGAACAACAGCGCGTTTCAGTTGCCCGAGCATTAATCAACGACCCCAAAGTAATTCTGGCCGATGAACCTTCAGGCAATCTAGACAAAGCCAATGCAAATCAATTGCATCATTTGTTTTTTGAACTGAGAAATGAACTCGGTAACAGCTTCGTTATTGTAACGCACAATGATGAACTGGCATCTATGGCAGATCGCAAAATTCAAATGGCCGACGGACTCATTCTCCCGTCCTAGCCGAAACAAACCAACTGGCCCACATGGATCGACTTAACTGAAACATGTATGGGAAAAGTATGATTGAAATAGAAAATCCGGTCAAAAGAAATGTCAGCGGATGGGTTAAGAATCCGAATTCAATCCATCCCCACCAATCAAAGGTTTTGAGCGCTACTAGCACGCTTACCCATAATGCTACGGTTAGACCCCAACTCACATAGGCCGCACCAAAATAAAAACCGGGTTCTGGATTAAAATCGGCTCCGCATACAGAACATTCTTTTTTAACCTGACCAAGCTTATTGAAGGTGTAGAGCGATTCATTCTCAAACAAGTGTCCTTCGCCACAAACGGGGCATTTACAGAGAACTACTTTGCCAATTTTTGATTGTGTTTTTTTTGCCATGCTGCATATGTCAGAATACTGTTAGTGGTCTAGCGTGATTTCAATCACCTAATTGCAAACAAGGGTGTCATAATATGTGGCATACGCAGCCCAAACCCCGAGACCACCATTCACATTCGATTCAATGTTTGAAGGCAGTGCAAAAGGAGAGCCTTGATTGGCCATTTGATCCTCATAGGTTTTAAAGTATCTAAATACCTTGTAGTCAATGCTCGATCCGCGTACAACAACGGTGTCGCCTCGTTTAAAATAGCCGTCTTCAGTACCTGTATCATCGAACTTGTCACTAAACGGAGTCTCGCCTCTGTAGTATGCAAATCCAAATTGAAGGCCATTGAAAAATTCATCGTCATAAACACTCGGAAGCGGAAAGGTAAAAGACAAATCTTTTTGCATGCCTCTGAGATTCTCATCAGGAGCCCATTGCGGGTAATGACTAATTCTCTTCGTGCACCAACGGTAACAGTTCCCAAGGGTGTCTGGATCACTCATAAACCCATAAATAAATCCCAAGGTATCATTCACTTCCGGATTGGGACTTGCAAACCACAAACTATCAATAGGAACAGTTGAATTGAGTTTGGTTACAGCTTGAAGCGAGTGATTGTCCTTCTGAACTTGCAGCGTGTATGTGGTGCCTGGCGCACCAAACATATTTGGATCAAAAGTGGTGTAAAGGCAAATGTTCAAGGCAGAAATTGCAGCAGCAGGAATTCCCAAAATAGATTCTGCAAGTTGAAGTTGTTCTGGTGTAAGGTTGGAAGAACATACTTGAGTCAAAGTGACTGAATTTTGTCCGTTCGAAACCGTCACAATAGCATCTGTTACGTATGAATTGGCAATGGAGTTGAAATCTGCTGGCTGAAAATAACCACTGCTGTATGTGAGAATAACAACGGGTGGCATACCCGGTTCTATGCTGCCTTGAACAACAATTTGCTCTTCGTATGCTGGTAAATCAATCTCAATTTCCTTTTCACAACTCACTGAAAAAATGGCAATGAATAGGGCGAAAAGGAATACGACAATATTGTTTTTCATGGGGCGAAGGTAGTTTGTTTTTGTATCAAAACCCTTCTGACATTTAGGCAATATTTTCATTTTGGTATCGTTTTTCGTAGGAATTTTTAAATTCAATCAATAGCATATGAAAAAAGGTCTTGTGATGTTTGCAATTGCCTTTTCGGGTGGGGCGTTTGCTTTTCTTCTTTCTCAACTCGCTGTTAATCTTAACAATCCAAATTCAAATTGGTTTAATTCCGAAGTTCCTGTACATGCAGTCAATTATGCAGAACTTCCGCCCGGCACAACAGACTTTGTAGCTGCAGCCGAGCGTTCGGTCAATTCAGTTGTTCACGTTAAGACTGAAATCAAAACGGCACCTGTTTATGATCCATGGGCCGATTTTTTTGGACACAATCAAAATCCAAGAACGCAAATGGCTTCCGGTTCTGGTGTAATCATAACCAATGACGGATACATTGTCACGAATAATCACGTCATTGACGGTGCGGAAAAAATTCAAGTAACACTGAACAACAATAAAACGTACGATGCCACTTTAGTTGGTAAGGATCCAAGCACAGATATTGCCGTGCTAAAAATCGATGAATCCAATTTGCCAGCGGCCCAATGGGGAAACTCAGATTTGGTGCGTGTGGGTCAGTGGGTTCTTGCTGTGGGTAATCCGTTCGAATTAACCTCAACCGTAACCGCTGGAATTGTAAGCGCAAAAGGTAGAAACATTAATTTAATTGGCGAAGGAAACAGACAAGATATCTTGCCAGTTGAATCGTTCATTCAGACAGATGCTGCTGTTAACCCGGGCAATAGTGGAGGAGCGCTTGTCAATACGAACGGTGAACTCATAGGAATTAATACGGCCATTGCGTCTAAAACGGGCTCATACTCCGGATACTCATTTGCTGTTCCGGCTTCAATTGCACAGAAGGTGGCGAATGACATTATAGAATATGGTAACGTGCAACGTGGATTTCTGGGCGTGCAAATCAGTAACGTTTCGGAGGAACAGGCCAAACAAGCAGGGCTACCTGCTGTGGCAGGTGTTTATGTGAATGCTTTGAATGATCAAGGTGCTGCACAAATTGCAGGTGTGGAAGTAGGTGATATGATATTAAAAGTGTCCGGAATTCAAGTGAATACGGTACCTGAATTACAAGAGCAAATTAGTAAGTACAGACCCGGTAATAAAGTTACTTTGATTATTTGGAGAAATGGAAAAGAGAAATCAATTGAAGTGGAATTGAAGAACAAGGAAGGTGGAACTGAGATCCGAGATTCAGAAAGTCTAGCAGCAGAATCAATCGCCTCATTGGGAGCCGAATTTACGGCGCCATCAGAGAGCGAGTGCAAAGCTTTGAGAATTCAAGGTGGTGCAAAAGTGGCTTCCATGACCACCGGCAAACTTCGTGGAGCAGGAGTGAAGAACGGATACATCATTACCAAAGTTGATGGTGAAATAGTAGCCAGTCCAGAAGATTTAAATGAGATTTTAAAACAGAAATCCGGTGGAATACTCCTGGAAGGCATATATCCCAACGGTACCCGAGCTTATTACGGTTTTGGTTTATAAC
>JBJTWB010000163.1:0-7567 GCA_046081505.1 Bacteroidota bacterium
CGCCCACGTTTGCAGACTCTAAGAGGGTGATGGGATCTTGAATCATACCGCTTTCACTGCGTTTCACTTTCCGAACTTCAGCAGCTTGAGCAGCAATACTCATGTTTTTATGAATGACAGCAATACCCCCAGCTCTTGCCATTGCAATAGCCATTGAACTCTCTGAAACTGTATCCATAGCGGCAGCCACAACAGGAGTATTCAGCACAATATTTCTTGAAAATGAAGATGCAATAGAGACCTCTCTTGGAAGGACCTCTGAATATGCTGGAACCAGCAACACATCGTCATATGTTAAACCTTCACCAATAATTTTTGAATTTAGGTTGGACATGGCCTTGAATTTTCGTGTAAATTCAGGCAAATGTACAAAAAAATAAGGGTGAACGTTGTTTCAAATCAATTATAAACTGTCAAGTAAACTTGTCAAATTGGGATCTGAAATTTCAGACATAACCACCATCACGGTCGTGCTCGCATTCACTGTTAATTCTTGGTAGAAATGGAATAAATTTCCACTTGTATTCACAGCAATTGCAATCACTTTCACCTGAGCGCCTACAGGTATTCCTGAAATAACGCCATTGCTTGATTGAAGAACAGTATTCGTGCCTGGAAGATAGGCAAAGAACATAACATTGGTTAAATCATCTTCCTCAGAATCAAATGTTATGCTCTGAACACTGCTTGTGGTCACGCTGCGATCAGCATTGATCCATCCCAATTTCTCTATTAATGCGGAATAGCCAATGGTGTCTACATTGAATACAGGACTTTGATTTTGGGTAATGCCAAAAACGCCTAAATCTGTGGTCCAATCTACCACATCGCCGTTTTCAATTCCGTAAAACACATTCATGTAATTCGGTGTTGGTGCTGCATTGGGCATACTTACCTGAAACGCGCACGGTTGAGAGAGCAAAAGTTCTTGCCCATCCTTTTCAGCTCTCAAGCGTATTTCACCCGCCGTTTCCAGTGGCATTCCTGCAGACACCGTGGGCATTCTATAGTAGATCATATCCTTGGGGGTATATAGCTCAACCAATTTTACTAAAAATGGATAAGTTATAGCACCACCACCAGGTAACTCAAGACAATCAATACTTCCCCAAATGGTGGTTCCTTGATTGCCCACAATTGGACCTTCACCTGCTGAATCGATTACGAATATTTGTTCGTCTTGTTTTTTTGAATCCAAATATGCATTTGGAGATTCATACGTATTCAAATCACGTTCTATGCGATCGCGAGAACATGAAGAGAAAAGAAGGGAAAGACCAATAACCAACGTGGTCAACGTTCCCGAAAATAAATGTGATTTCTTGTTAGTCATATGCTGCGCATTTTTGTTTTTTTGGTGTGAAAGCATTTTTGTTGAACAAAAGTCCAATGTGAATGGAAGCTTCGCGATGCTTGGTATTGTACCTCCACTCAGCAAATGATTTTACATTCTTTCCAAAACGAATACCTACCCCCACTTCTCCGTTCCAATTATTGGGTTGTGCATCTTTTATATAAGAGTCCTCGAAATTGATCCATCGGTTAAAACCAACATGTCCCAAAGCATAGGATTGAAATTTTCCGATTTTTACCACTCTATATTGCAGTGCAACGCCGAGAGTCCATTCATGAACTTTATTGAATGGAAGAAAATAAGCAAACTGAGGACAAATTTGAATTTGTTTTTGTTCTCTGAATAGCGCTCGAGCACCCAAACCCACACTTTCTGTTTGAAAGTTATAAATGCCAGAGAAACCACCAGACAATTGGGCTGTTGATTTCAAGGCAATACAAAGCATGAATATGAAAAGATATTTCTGCATAGTTGGACTGAATAGTTCAGAACGAAGGTAAGTTTAAAATTATTGCCAATGACAAGGGCGGTTTAAAAAACCGCCCTTGACTGTTGTGATATAACAATAAATTAAACTACACCTTGATCAATCATGGCATCTGCAACTTTCACGAAACCAGCGATATTTGCGCCTTTCACGTAGTTAACATATCCGTCTTCTGTACCATATTGTACACAAGCCGCGTGTATGCTTTTCATGATATTGTGTAAACGTTGGTCTACTTCTTCGCGGGTCCAGCTTAAACGCAAGCTGTTTTGTGACATTTCCAGCCCTGAAGTTGCAACACCCCCGGCGTTAGAAGCCTTACCAGGTGAGAAAAGTACTTTGTTGTGAAGGAATACTTCAATTGCTTCTGGAGTTGAAGGCATATTCGCACCTTCAGCAACGGCCATACAACCGTTTGCTACCAATGCTTTTGCATCATCGCCATTCAATTCATTTTGTGTAGCACATGGAAGAGCAATATCGCATTTTACACCCCAAGGAGTTTTTCCTGCAACAAATTCGCATCCATATTTATCTGCGTAATCTTTGATACGTCCGCGCTTCACATTTTTCAATTCCATGAGGAACGCCAATTTCTCAGCATCGATTCCATTCGCATCATAAACGTATCCTGAAGAATCAGAGGCAGTAACCACTTTCGCACCCAATTGAGTTGCTTTTTCAATGGCATACTGTGCAACGTTTCCAGAACCTGATACAACCACTGTTTTTCCTGTGAAATCCAATCCTTTCGTACCTAACATTTCTTGAGCGAAATATACCGTTCCGTATCCGGTTGCTTCTGGACGAATCAAAGATCCACCCTAGTTACGTCCTTTTCCGGTCAATACGCCTGTAAATTCATTTCGAAGACGCTTGTATTGGCCAAACATGAATCCAATTTCGCGACCACCAACACCAATGTCTCCAGCAGGTACATCAGTATCTGCTCCAATGTGTCTAGACAATTCGCTCATGAAGCTTTGGCAAAATGCCATTACTTCACGGTCTGATTTTCCCTTTGGGTCGAAATCTGATCCACCTTTACCACCACCCATGGGCAACGTGGTTAAGGAATTTTTAAAAATCTGCTCGAATCCTAAGAATTTCAAAACAGATAAATTCACTGTTGGGTGAAAACGCAAACCGCCTTTGTAAGGACCTATTGCGCTGTTGAATTCAACGCGGTATCCGCGGTTAACTTGAATTTCTCCTTTATCATCTACCCATGGAACACGGAAGATGATTGTTCTTTCAGGTTCAACAATACGGTCTAGAATTTTAGCATCCTTATACTTCGGATGGTTTTCCATAAAAGGAATAATAGCTTCAGCTACTTCCTGAACCGCTTGTAAAAACTCAGGTTCGCTCGGGTTCATTGCCCGAACTTTCGACATGAAGGCGTCAATTTGCGCTTGATGTTGTTGTGACATGATTTTCCAAAATTTATGGGGCGAATATACACAGATTTGAATTAGTTGAACGCTGATTAAAATTTCATAGGCAAAGCGATTTATGTTTTACTTTGCGGATTGGAATTTTTTACATTATGTGGGCATCCATTGCAGCCTTTATTTTACGAAATCGTGTATTACTCGGAGTAATTACCCTTCTGCTCACCGCATGGATGGGTTGGGAAGCTCGAAATGTTCGCATGAGTTTCAAATTCAGCGGGGTGCTTCCTCAAGCTGATTCAACTTATGTTCAGTACCAAAGGTTCATTAAACAATTCTCAGAAGATGGGAACGTGGTGGTGGTTGGATTAGACGATTCGGAAATTTGGGAACTTCAAAATTTCAAGGCTTGGAAAGATTTAGGTGATGAATTGAAGCAAATTACGGTTCCGGTAGACACCCTCATTAACGGCCAACTTCAAACCATACAAAAAAATGTTGTTGATTCTGTTTTTTCGGTTGCGCATTGCTACGAGATGTATGCTGACACCACAGAACAAAAATTCAAATTCCGAAAAATAGGTTCGGGCACACCCGGTTCACAGACAGAATTAGATAGCTTACATGAGCGAATTACCTCGCTTCCATTCTACGACGGGTTATTATACAAGTCGAAATCTGAAGCTACGCTCATGATGGTTTTTGTGAATGCGCAACTTTTTAATTCAGAAAACAGGGGGAATGCGGTTGAGCAAATTGTAGAGAAGACCAATTCATTTACCAATCATACTCGAATAGATACATACGTTAGCGGACTTCCCTTCATTCGCACGCAGATGACCACCAAAGTCAAAGCGGAGTTGAAATTCTTTACTCTTTTGTCTTTGTTGGTAAGTGCTGTCTTACTCTTTATCTTTTTCCGAAGCATTCGTGCAGTATTGGTTTGCATGATAATCATAGGAATTGGCGTAGTGGTATCTATGGGCACCATTGCCATGTTTGATTATCCAATTACCATGCTCATGGGGTTAATTCCTCCATTAATGATTGTTATTGGGGTACCTAATTGCATTTACCTACTGACCGAATACCATCAAGAATTCATTCGTCATGGAAATAAGATGCGTGCCATGTCTCGCGTTATCCAAAAAGTAAGTGAAGCGGCCTTCATGATTAACGCAACAACTGCAGTAGGATTTGCGACTTTTATTTTTGTAGAAAGTGATTTATTAAAACAATTCGGGGTCATTTCAGCATTGAATAGCATGCTCATGTTTTTCATTTCGTTGATAGCCTTCCCCATTTTGTTCTCTTATACAGCTGCGCCGAAGGCTCGACATTTAAAGCATTTAGACATGCGTTGGTTGTATGCCTTTTTAGAGAACCTTGTTCGTGCAATTACCAAAAACCGAAGTGTCATTTACATTATTACTACAGTAATCACTGTAGTTTCTGTGTATGCCATGACCATGGTAAAAACAACTGGGAACATTGTAGATGACTTACCCGATAGCGATCGCGTAATTACAGATTTGCGTTGGTTTGAAAAAAGATTCGATGGCGTTATGCCCTTTGAAATCATGATTGAGGCGAAACGAGGTAAGATTACGCATCCGAAGACCATTGCTCGTATTGATAGTTTGCAAGGTGTGTTAGATACCTTACCGAGAGTGTCAACACGTTTATCGCGTTCTCTTTCCATTGCAGATGCAATGAAATTTGGAAGACAGGCTTATTTTGAAGCGAAACTAGGTGGAGACGCTTCGGATTACAAGCTCATTCGAGGGGGTGAACGCATGGAGATTGGGCCTTATTTCGAATCTTCCGACAGCAGTGCAAAAGGGAGTGGAAATTCAAAATACTTGAATTCATTTATTGATGATTCATTGAAAAAAACCAGAATTACGGCGCAAGTTGCAGATATTGGCACATTGGCTATGGATAGTTTATTGAGTGATTTGCAACCCCATGTGAATCGCTTGTTTCCCGATAGTCTTTACCGCGTTACCATGACTGGGACGAGCATTGTGTTTTTGAAGGGGACCACGTATTTGGTAGACAATTTATTCAGCAGTTTATTGTTCGCAATTGGCGTAATTTGTTTGTTGATGGCCATCATGTTCCGTAGCATTCGCATGGTTATTATATCGCTTGTTCCGAATGTTATTCCTCAATTGATTACGGCAGGATTTATGGGTTTATTCAACATACCCTTGAAACCATCAACGATACTTGTATTCAGCATTGCATTTGGAATTACGGTAGACAATACCATTCACTTTTTAGCGAAATACAGGCAAGAATTGCGTGGTCAGGGTTGGAACATCAAACAAGCCGTGTTATTGGCTGTGAAAGATACAGGGGCGAGTATATTGTTTACGAGCATTGTCTTATTCTTCGGCTTCGGTATGTTTGTATTCTCTGAGTTTGAGGGAACGCGTGCGTTGGGAATATTAACATCGCTGACATTATTCACGGCCATGCTTACGAACCTGGTTGTACTGCCGGCCATGTTGTTGAGTTTGGATCATTACGTGAGCACGAAAGCATTTGCCGAGCCCTTTGTTCAAGTCATTGATGAAGAAGATGATTTATCATACGAAGACTGGCAAATGAAGCGAATAGACCCTACAATGACAGATGGGTTTCACGAAGATGAGCACGAAGATTAAGCTTCTTGTTTTACCTCGTTGATTGATTTCTCAAGTTCATTGAGTTCAGCTACAACCTCATTTGTTGCAACATCATCATAACCTCTCAGTCTTTCAATAATGAGACGAATGCGAGACACCCCTGCTTGAAGTTTTTCTTTGGTTTTTTGCCATGAACTTGCACCGCCATTTTGGGTAAGCCCGCGGGTATTGAGTTCGTATCTTTCAATGGCATTGAGAATACAAACGCGCAGGTCGTTTTCGTTCCAAGGTTTTGCAACATAACGGTACACTTGTCCTCTATTAATAGCATCAATGACTGCTTCAATATCTGCATAACCGGTGACTAAGATTCGTACGGCATGTGGAAAATCTGCCAGTGTGAGTTCGAAAAATTCCACACCACTTAGTTCTGGCATTTTTTGGTCGCTCAGAATTACCGGAACCTCGTTGCTATTGAGATACGCTACGGCTTCTTGGGGCGACGTTGTTATGAACACATCGAATTCTCTGCGGAACAGGGCTTTGAATGCGATTAGATTATGTTCTTCATCATCAAGATATAAGATTTTTATTTTGTCTGAAAGGTTATCCATGCAATTGATTTGTTATTGGCAAATGTATAGTAAAGCGGGTACCACCTTCGGGTACATTTTGGAAATCGATGGTGCCGTTGTGTTCGGCAACAATACCGTGAACAATACTTAAGCCGAGGCCCGTACCTTCACCAACGTCTTTGGTGGTAAAGAAAGGCTCGAAAATTTTGTCGTGAATTTGATCTGGAATACCGGCCCCATTATCGGAAATATGAATGAGAATATATTCATTTTGTTGAACAGATTCAATGGTAATGATTCGGTCTTTTGGTTGTCTATTTGGAAGTTTTGTTGCCTGAACTGCGTTGGTAATTAAGTTCATGAAAACTTGGCTGAGTTTACCCGGATAACAGTCAATTTTGGGAAGGTCTTTGGCCAAGTGAATGTTGAGGGTTACTTCCGCTTTTGTCATATTCTTCATGACTACAAGAGTTGAAGAAAGGCATTCATTGATATCTGCAGAGACGCGTTCATTTTTATCCATTCGCGAGAAGATTCTCAATCCTTTCACAATTTCAGCAGTTCTTTTCGAGCCTTCTTCAATGCCGTTTAGGAGTTGCGATATTTCTTCTTTCAGGAAGTCGATTTCAAGATTTTTATATTGAGCTTTGAGATTATTTAATTTGAGTTGTAGATCGCTATCATTTTCGAGATTGGCGTATTGTTCAAGGAGAGACAGAATATCTTGAACATCGCGTTTTAAGGGGCCAACATTAGACTGAACGAAGTTGATTGGATTGTTGATTTCATGGGCTATACCGGCGGTCATTTGGCCCAATGATGCTAGTTTTTCCGATTCAACGAGTTGCTGTTGGGTAGTTTTCAGATCGGCCAGCGCTTGATTGAGTTCTGAATTTCTATTTTCTAGATCGAGCGTACGTTCATGCACTTTATTTTCGAGGTAGGAGTTTTGTTCTTTCACGAGCCTTTCATTTTCTTGCATGGTTGTAAAAGCGAGTTGTTGTGAAATTTCTTTTTCTTGTTTGAGTACATTTATTCGATCGGCCAATGCGAAGGAAAGGAGAAGAATTTCAATAACAGAACCAACGGGCAACGCGAAGTTTGTGAAAGTATTGAATGGTAGC
>JBJTWB010000164.1:0-4396 GCA_046081505.1 Bacteroidota bacterium
AGATCAATTAATTTTTCATCAATGGAAAATCCAGGAAACCCTTGTCCCAAGTTCAAAGCTCCTTCTTGCGCAGCAAGCGCCGACATGGTTGTGAAAATGGTGGTTCCTACGTTCGGTAGTTTCGATTTCATGGAACGAAGATAATTCGAGGTTGCCGTTGAGCAAGTTTGATTAATTTCACAAGCATGAAGAAAAATGTTCTGTTTCCCATTCTCTTTCTATTTCACTTTCTCATCCTATCCTTCAAGATTTCCGCGCAGAATTTATCTACTTCACTTGGATATGCGAGTAAAATATCGGGAGAAGAAATAAAATATTTCTCGCCCCTGCATGAGTTTGCGAATACCGCGCTACTGACACGTGCGAATGGCAAATCGCCCATTTCGCTTCAACTTGAAATTGAAGAATCGGAGAGCGAATTGCGAACTTTTGAATTACTCATTGGACATTCAACAGGAACGAGCAGCGGAGATCGGGAATTTATTTTTTCTATTGATGGAAAAGAACTTTTTCGATTGGAAACTTCTCCAAAAGAACCACTTGGAACCATTAAAGCTGGCAGAAATACCGAGGATATTTCTTTTGAATTTAGAAGTATTGAACAAGACATAAACAAAGATGCTTTCGGATTTCTTCGGATAGAAATTCCCGACAGATTTGTTCACAAAGGTGAACTCACCGTAGTTGGTGTTAATGCTGAAAGTCGCGATTGGCTCATGGTTTTTGAGTACAAGCGCGCCCTGAAAATTATAACTACTCCAACGCAATTGGTTCTTCGAAAAAACAATAAATTGCAATTGAATGTGGCCGTTGATTTTCCTTACTTGCATTTCAAACCGCCAAGCATGAAAGTGGTTTCGAAGTATTTCGAAACCACATTTCCAGTTATAACCGGATACAATGCTGTTTCATTGGAAAGTTATGCAGCCGCGTTTTCAGGCATCGACACCCTGCGGTATTACCTGGGAAATAAATTGGTGCACACCGAACTGATAGTCATTCAACCGCGAAAGAATTTCGACTTCCACATTATTCATCATTCGCACAATGACATTGGCTATTCGCACCTGCAAACCGAAGTAGAAAAAATTCAAACCGAAAATATTTACAAAGCCATTCGATGGTCTAATACGGCTAAATTGGGCGACAGCCAACCCATTTGGCACATTGAAAGTCTGTGGGCCGTGGACAATTTCATGAAGCGAGCTTCAAAAAAAGATATTGTACTCTTCATTCAAAAGGTAAAAGAAGGACGCATCGTATTGTCAGCTAATTATGCGAACGTGTTGAATGGCTTGTGTCAACCCGAAGAACTCAACTGGGTTGTGGCTTACGCGAAACGTCTGGAAAAAGAATTTGGCATTCGCATTCAAAACGCCATGATTACCGACATTCCGGGCATTACTTACGATGCCCTGAATATGTATGTGCAGAATAATATTCCATACTTATCTCTTGGACCCAATTACGTTGAAACACACGCCGATCATGGTGATCGTGTGGGAAAAGTTATTCGTGAATGTGGCGACGATATTTATTACTGGACACCGAAAAACGAACCAAATAAAAAGCTTTTGGTGTGGACATCCGGAAAAGGATATTCTTATTTCCACAACATTCAAGAGAATGAAAAGCAAACGAAATGGGAGAATAAAATTTCAGCCTACGTAAATGAACTTGTCGATAAAAAGTATCCGTATGAGTTGGTGCAATTGCGCTACACGAAGAACGCCGACAACGGACCTGTTGACACCTCGCTCTGTGCCTTCGTGAACAATTGGAACACGCGGTATTCTTCACCCAAGCTCACGCTATCGAGCGTTGATGCGCTCTTCAGGGAATTTGAAAAACGATATGGAGAATCAATCCGCATGGTCACTGGTGAAATTTCTCCATACTGGGAAGATGGTGCTTATTCAACGGCGGTTGAAGAGTTGTACAACCGTCGTCTAGCCCGGTTGACCATAGATTTAGAAAAGCACATTGCTAAAATGCCCCCTTCCGAAGAAATTCAAACACAGCTTTTTGAACTTCAGAAAAACATTATCCTCTTTCATGAACACACATGGGGCTCATGGTGCAGTATTTCCGACCCAGAAATATTCTTCACCACAGAGCAATGGCGAATCAAGAAATCATTTTTAGATTCCGCTCAAGTTCAGTACCCGCGGCTTGCCGCGAAGGTGAAATTCAATTTTATTGAGCGTCAACCTGACAGGAAAACAAAACACATTTACGATTACCGCGTGAATGAAAGAACGGGGGCCATTGACTGCATTTATTTCGAAAATGACAGCCTTGTTTTTGAAGCAGACAATCACTTGTTTGAATTTATTTATTCGAAAGGAATTTCGCCTCAAAAATTCTTTTACCCCACCAATGTTAAAGTGGAAGTTGTAGCAGATACGCACGATAAAAAATATATTCAAGTCACCATGGAACTGCCTTGCTCTAAATTTATCAATGTAAATTATTCCTTGTGGAAAGAAGATGGTATTATTCGCATGAGCAGCACCTACAGTAAATTGGTAGAAAAAGATAAAGAGTCACTGCATCTCGCTGTTGGAACAGGAAAGAACGGAACATTGACATACGGAAAAGACGGCACTGCACTTGACTTTCAAACCTCTCGCCTTCCCGGATCGAATGCCGATTTCATTTGTACATCCAACATGTTCAAGATGAATTATGGACAGCATACGGCCTGTGTATACTCTCCACAAATGAATCTCATTGAAGTGGGAAATGTAGTGAATGAAGAGCAAGTAAACAGCGCGAAGGTGTGGAAAGAAAACACTACCGACCTTTCAAAGCTGTACCTCTACTTGTTCAACAATTATTGGCACACGAATTACAAAGCATATCAGGACGGATACTTTTCGTATCAAATAGATTTTTGGATGGAGTGATGCGAGGCAAGATGCTTCCCAAGATGTTCCACAAGGTTCTTCGAAAGAGGCTTCGCTAGATTCTATCAGAAAAGACATAAAATATTTCGCTCACTTTTCCGTTGTGAAAAAACGACTCGAATCATTTCTTTTCCATGAATAAACTTGGTATTGCCTTCAAATTCGGAACCATTGCCTTGGTGCTTGCAGCAATTGTTCAGTGCTCTTCGTCTGTGGAAAAAGATGCCGAAGGCAAGATTCACGGGGTGAAAGATGTTTCACAAGGTGCTGCGCAAGATGTTGCACAAGAATATCTCGAAGGAAATACGGTGGCGACAAGATTTGAAGTGCCAGCAGGGTATACTAGAAAAACCTATGCTGCAGGGACGTTTGGAAATTATTTGCAGCAGTTACCGCTGAAGCCGGCGGGGACCCTCACGCACTTCTTCAATGGAAAAGAAAAACCGAAAAAAGTTGCAGCAGCCGTTATTGATGTACCTGTTGGAAATTCTGATTTACAACAATGCGCCGATGCCATTATGCGTCTGAGAGCCGAATGGCTCTTTTCAGAAAAACGTTACAACGAAATTGCTTTCAACCTCACCAACGGATTCAACATGAAATATTCAGAATGGAAACAAGGAAAACGATTGAATTCAGCGTGTAACGGTTGGACCACTGGTGGAATCGCTTCTGAGAGTCACGAAGATTTCATGAATTACATGCAGAAAATTTTCAGTTATGCCGGAACCCTCTCCCTCTCAAAAGAACTTCAAAATAAAAACATTGCTAATCTAGAGGCCGGAGATGTTTTCATTAAAGGCGGATCGCCCGGACATGCGGTCATTGTAGTAGATGTAGCCGAAGGAAATGAAGGAAAAATATTCTTACTTGCACAAAGTTACATGCCTGCTCAAGACATAGAAATTTTAAAGAATCTGAATAATGCAGAAATGTCGCCATGGTTCAAGGCCAATGAAATGGGGTTACTCAAAACTCCAGAGTGGGATTTCGAGTGGAGTCAATTGAAGTCCTGGCCGTGAGTGGTTATATTTGAAAATGAAAGTGAAATTCTTCGTTTTTCTCGCCATCTTTCAGTCTGGACAAATGTTGGCGCAGACGACTGACACCTGGTTCCAAGATGCAAAATTTGGAATCTTCATTCATTGGGGAATTTACTCTGTAAATGGAATAGACGAATCGTGGTCTTTCCACAACAAGAAAATCAAGCACAGCGATTACATGGCGCAAGCCAAGGGTTTCACTGCGAAGAATTACAACCATACAGACTGGGCAAACCTAATAGAGCAGTCGGGCGCGAAATACGCTGTGGTCACTTCCAAGCATCACGATGGCGTGGCTTTGTGGGACACCAAGGTTCCGTATTTAAATACCCCTTCTCATCAGAAAAGAAAAACACCTTTCATCAACAGCATTGCGAAAACAACGCCCGCCGCGCACGATGTCTACTCTCCTTTGATCGCTTCCCTTCAACATAAAAAAATAAA
>JBJTWB010000165.1:0-5304 GCA_046081505.1 Bacteroidota bacterium
GATATTTCTTGTTTTGATCGAAATTGGCTGGCTTCATCATCCAACAGTTCAACTGATCTCCTGATGAATTTTGAAAGGTAAAGAATTCCTTATTTACAGCGGCGTATTCTTTCAACTTAACCATTAAACTTTGGTTGGTCATTAAGGTGCGCTTCAACTCGCCCTTATTGGTGTAAATCGAAAAAGTAGGAGCAGAATTTGCGCTGCTGTAGGTATGAAGGAAATATTTAAGCCCAGTGCTGAAGGACGCGTCATTGGTGCCCGATGTTGGTGTTAAACAAAGCCAAGCTTGTTTTTTTAATTCTAGGCTGAAGACGTATTTTTTGGTTGCATCAAGCGGAGAACTGAGTCGTTTTGAGAAAGCGGAAAATGCAGCACCGGTTGAGCTGAAATAAACCTGATTTGATTTCTCGTCGATTCCATAAAAATCAATGATCTCCCAATTGCCTTGGGTCAAAGCCCTTTCAGTTTTCTTTGTTAAGTCAATTTGATACAAATGAGCATACCCATTTTTTTCACTTGTATAAATCAAGCTGTTGCTCGAAGTTAAGAATTGAATGTTGTCATTTACATCAATGTACGTGTTTGACTTCTCTTCCATTAAAACTGCTGTAGGCCATTTGTCTGAACCTTCTACACGAATGGGAGCGGTTAATTCATACACCAAATGATTTTGGTGGCGATTCATTTTTTGAATCAACAGTTGATTCGCTTGTTTTCCCCATTTAATTCGCGGAATGTATTCGAATTCTTCAGAGGTTTTTTCAACCCAGTAATTCTTACCTGAAGACATTTCAAAAATGTGAATACTCACATCAGAATTTTTCTCACCAGCCTTCGGGTATTTGAATTTGTAATTGTACGGATACAATTCACCGAAAATATCCATTCCAAATTCGGGAACTAGTTCTTCATTGAATTTATAATATGCCAACATGGATCCGTCTACATTCCAATACAATCCACGATCAAAACCAAATTCTTCTTCGTACACCCAATCCGTGGCACCGTTAATAACGGCATTTGTTTTACCATCAAAAGTGACTTGAAGCTCCTTCTTTGCAGCTATGTCATAAATGAAAATATTGTTATTTCGAACGAAAGCAATTTTCTTTTTATCTGGTGATATGGTAGCCAATCGTTGTTTTCCATCGGCGAAATTGGCAATGGGTGCAGTTTCACCCGTTTGCAGGTTATGCACGTAATAATTGGCTTCTGAACTCCAACGGTAGATTGATTGGCGATCAGTTTCAATGAGAAGCATGGTTTCATCGGCATTGAATGAGTAGTTGTCGAACGATGAAAGAGCTCCCTTGAATATATTTTTAGCATTTGTAATTTCTGCAAGTGTATCACCAGTAGAGAAACTGCATTTGATTATGGTCAAGCCATTGAGATCAGAGTCTTTCAAGTCTGAAAAGGTTTCACCGTCATTCATTGAATTGAATCCGCCCAAATAGTCGGTGTTGAATTCTCGACTGTTCCAAATGAGTTCATTGGTAAATTTTTTCTGAGCCAAGGTGTTCAGAGAAAGGGCCAAAAGGCCTATGAGGAAAAGGTTGTTTTTCATAATTTAAATCAGTGCCGAAAGATAAGTTGAACATGAATTCATTCGTTAATTTGCAGCATGAAAATAATAGGCCAAATTGTAGTTTTATCTTTTTTATTTGTTTCGTGTGCATCGGAGTTGACTTTTACAACTCTTCCTGTAACCACCGAACCGGGACCCATTCAGTACGAGAAAGAAAAGCATTTGAAGAATATTCATCAATTGACTTATGGTGGAAACAATGCCGAAGCTTATTGGTCGCCTAACGGTCACGAGCTTATATTTCAGAGTGACAATGGACGCTGGGGGGTAGGTTGTGATCAAATTTTTGTTCTTGATGTAGAAGCGAAGGCTGATAGTTCGAAACGAAAATTGGTGTCAACAGGTAAGGGAAGAACGACATGTTCTTGGTTTATGCCGAATGGAAAATCGTTTATCTATGCATCAACCCATGAGGGTGGTGAAAGTTGTCCGCCTCCTGTCCCAAATACAGGAAAATATGTTTGGCCATTGTATTCAAGTTATGACATTTACGTCGCCAACATGCAGGGCGAAATTGAAAAGCAAATGACCCATGAGCCGCGTTATGATGCTGAAGCAACGGTGAGTCCAAAAGGAGATAAAATTATTTTCACATCGCTTCGGAATGGAGATCTTGATTTGTACACCATGAACATGGATGGGAGCGAAGTGAAACAGATTACGTTTGATTTGGGATATGATGGTGGTGCATGTTTTTCTCCTGATGGAAAAAAAATTGTTTGGAGGGCTTCAAGACCAAGAACAAAGGAAGAGATTTCTGCCTACAAAACGCTGTTGGAACAAGATATGGTTGAACCTTCGAATTTAGAAATATGGGTTGCTGATGCAGACGGTTCCAATGCGCATCAGGTTACCAATTTAGGGAATGCCAATTGGGCGCCAACGTTTACTCCGAATGGACAAAAAATTCTATTTTGTAGCAATCACGCGAGTACGCGAGGTTTTCCTTTCAATTTGTTTTTGGTGAATCTCGATGGAACTGCATTGGAACAAGTGACCTTCGACACCGAATTTGACTCATTCCCTATGTTTTCTCCAGATGGAAAGTATTTGGTGTTCTGCAGCAATAGACACAATGGAAGAACGCGCGACACCAATATTTTTGTAGCAGAGTGGGTAGATTAACCTTCAAAGGTGATTGACACTACAAAAGCCCGTGTTTTGAGCTTTTCTAAAGGTGCCGAGTAGCGTGTGTTTTCTTGTAATAAAACATTTTTCAAGCCCATGCTGGTTTTGAATTCAATTCCAAATTTGAAATAAGGAAGAAAGAAATCAAATCCGCCACCTGCTTCAACGGCATAGTCTGTTTTTGTTAGTTTTAGAACCAACTGCTGAGCCACGTTGTTGTCTACATCTTTCTGTGACTGCATATCTATCGCATACTTACCTCCAATTAAGGCATAAGCAGCAAAATTGTTTGTGCGATTCGTGCGAAATTTTGTTATGATTGGAAATTCCAACCACACCGATGAAACAGGTTTCAATTGTGTGTCTACTTTTCCATTGGGTTTCAAGAAGGAGTAACTTAATGTTCGGTCTTGAAATGAAAGCCCCGGTACAAATCTGAAGTTAATATTGGGTATGGGATTGTACGATGCTAAGATGGCTAAATTAAATCCGGCTTGTGGCACATTGGTTATGGATAACAAGGAATCAGAAAAGCTAAAATCAGGTTTGTAGTCCAAGTAAAAAGAGGACTGATTTCCGCTCAACGCGAAACCAAAATGATATTTTCTTAAATCGAATCGTTGCAAATTTTGAGCTCCTCCAACTCGCTTTTGAGAGAAAGCAGACACGCCTAGAATTGCAATAATGAAAGTGAGAAAAAGCTTTTTATTCATTTGATTCTTTGAGAAGCAAGGTTCTAAATATCCAGGGGACAACAATGCTATAAACGAGTCCTGCTAAAAATATTGCCATGCCACCAAAAGTAAGTAAATTCCGAATAGAGGTTTTTTCATTGATGGTACCTAGCTTTTCCTGATAGATTTCTTCTTTGGTTTTGTTGGCAAAATTTGTATTTTCTTGACGAATGGTTTTTAAATTGTTTTCATCGTTCAAGAAATTTGTTAGCTCTTGTTTGCTTCTCTCTTTCTCATTGTCTAGTTCATTGAAAGCGGCGTAATAAATTCCCATGCTCAATGAAATAACAACGGTATAGGCCAAGGCTGTTTTAGCAGCTAGTTTCAGGTCGTCCCAATACGTTCGTACTTGAGGGCCTTGGTTGTAGGTGAAATAGATCGCAAGGAAAATTGCAGCCAGCAACAAGAGTAAATTAGAAAGAACTCCAACAGGCTGTGACGACCAATAGGAGAAATCATTGACAAATCCGGCTATAACTCGAACAATAAACCAAAGGGTTCCGAGTACAAGTGTTATTAGCCAAATTTTATTCGTTGTCATTATGAATTCATTGTTACCAAAAACTCCTCATTTGATTTCGTGCGTTCTATGCGGTCTTTCACGAATTCCATCGCCTCAACTGGATTCATATCGGCCAAGTGTCTTCTTAAAATCCACATGCGCTGTAAGGTGTCCTTGTCTTGCAATAAGTCCTCTCTACGCGTGCCTGAGGATAAGATGTCAATTGCTGGGAAAATTCTACGGTTGGAAATACGGCGATCCAATTGAAGTTCCATATTACCTGTTCCCTTGAATTCCTCGAAAATAACTTCATCCATTTTACTACCCGTATCTACCAAAGCGGTAGCAATGATGGAAAGTGAACCTCCGTTTTCAATTTTCCTTGCAGCTCCGAAGAAGCGTTTTGGTTTCTCCAATGCGTTAGCTTCAACACCACCCGAGAGTACCTTTCCACTTGATGGAGCAACGGTGTTATAAGCACGCGCCAAACGTGTTATGGAATCAAGTAAAATACATACGTCGTGTCCACATTCAACCAAACGTTTCGCTTTTTCAAGAACAATGTTGGCAATTTTCACGTGACGTTCTGCTGGCTCATCGAATGTAGAAGCAACCACTTCACCTTTCACGCTGCGCTTCATATCTGTAACCTCTTCTGGACGTTCATCTATCAAGAGCACAATTAAATATGTTTCAGGATGATTTTGAGCAATGGCGTTCGCAACATCTTTCAATAAAGTGGTCTTTCCTGTTTTTGGTTGCGAAACAATCATGCCTCGTTGACCCTTTCCAATTGGCGAGAACAAGTCCATGATACGCATGGAAACATTGTTGTTGTTGTCTGCCAATCTGAATCGTTCATTTGGAAATAAAGGAGTCAAAAATTTGAATGGAACACGATCACGAACCCATTGCGGATCACGACCGTTTATAATGTCAATTCGAATTAAGGGGAAATATTTTTCGCCTTCTCTTGGCGGGCGAATGGCACCACGAATGGTATCACCCGGTAGCAATCCGTATGATTTAATTTGTTGTTGAGAAACATAGACATCATCTGGAGAGTTCAAATAGTTAAAGTCTGAAGATCTCATAAAGCCGAATCCGTCGGGCATCACTTCCAATACCCCTTCCGCCATAACTAATCCATCGAAATTATATCCGTGCTCATCGGGCATACCTCTTCTCGAGCGGTCGGGACGAACAACAGAAGATTCATTTTTCGATTCTTCGGCTTCCTGATTTTGTTCTCTGTTCTGAGGTCTGTTGTTTTGATTTTGTTCACGGTGACGGTTAGGTCTGTCTTGTCTTTCTGATCGGTCTTGTCTTTCTGGTCTATCTTGACGATC
>JBJTWB010000166.1:0-8637 GCA_046081505.1 Bacteroidota bacterium
CCTGGCTTCGATTTGGATATTCCAGTATGACTACACCTTCAAGTGTTTTTGACTACAACATGGAAACCAAAGAACGTATTTTAAAAAAGCAACAACCGGTACTTGGAGATTTCAAATCTGAAAATTATGCCTGTGAACGCACATACGCGGTGGCCTCTGATGGTGTGAAAATTCCCATTTCTTTGGTTTATAAAAAAGGAACAAAACGCGACGGAACCGCCCCTTCCCTGCTCTATGCATACGGAAGTTACGGACACAGCATAGATCCCGGATTCAGTAGTTCCAGGCTTTCACTTTTGAATCGTGGATTCGTTTATGCCATAGCACATATTCGAGGTGGAAGTGAAATGGGAAGACAATGGTACGAAGATGGAAAATTGCTGAAGAAAAAAAACACGTTCACAGACTTCATTTCTTGTGGACAATTTTTAATTCAAGAAAAGTATGCTTCAGAACAAAAACTGTTTGCCATGGGCGGAAGCGCTGGCGGTTTGCTAATGGGAGCTATAGCCAACATGGAACCGCTCCTTTTCAAAGGAATTATAAGCGCCGTGCCTTTCGTTGATGTTGTAACTACCATGCTAGATGAAAGCATTCCACTCACCACCTTTGAATTTGATGAATGGGGAAATCCGAAAGAAAAAGACTACTATGATTGTATGCTTTCATATTCACCCTATGATAATATTGAAGAAAAAGAATACACCAACATTTTAGTTACAACGGGTTATTGGGATAGTCAAGTTCAATATTGGGAACCTGCAAAGTATATTGCTAAAATGAGAGAGCTTAAAACAGATACGAATAAACTACTATTTGAATGCACTATGGAAGCTGGTCATGGCGGTAAGTCGGGTAGATTCGAGGCACTGAAAGAAATAGCTCTCGAGTATGCCTTTATCATTGACCTTGCGAAATAAATAACTCAGAATTCATGGCACGTAAATCAAAAAAACAACAGTGGAAAATTGTCTTGCTTTTATTAGCAGCAGCCATCTCTGGCGTTACGCTTTGGTATACGAACAACATTGCTAAAAAAATTCGAAACGAAGAAAAAAGTAAGGTGGAATTATGGCACAATGCCATTCGAAAAAAAGAAGAGCTGGTAGCTCTAACAACGGTGCTCTTTGATAGCCTTCGAAAAGAAGAAACTACCAAGGCCGCAATTCTAGCTTCAGCATTCGAAAACATTAATAATGCCAATGGTGACCTTACTTTCGAAGCCAAAGTATTGGAATTAAACACCTCTATTCCTCTGGTTATTGTAAATGAAGATGGGGAACTTTCACTTTCGAAAAACATTGATGAAACTTTAATTGAAGATCCTGCCGATTTAAAGAAAGTTATTGCAGAATTCGAAAGCGAACACAAGCCTATTGATGTAGAAGGATTTGGACTCACAATGCGCATTTACTACAGCAATAGCGCCATGTATAAAGAGTTAAAAAACACCATTGATAATTTAGTTAATTCATTCTTTTCAGAAACCGTTATCAACACGGCCAGTGTCCCTGTAATTGTAACCGATAGCACGCAAAACAATATAGAATTCGTTGGAAAAGTAGACACGCTCAAGAACAATGTGAATGATGTATTGACCGAAATGAAATCTGGTTACGAGCCCATTGTCATTCGAATTCCAGGAAGACCAACTCAATACATTTATTACGCCGATAGTGAAACCATTGAACAGCTGCGATGGTTCCCATATCTCATACTCACTCTGGTTGGCGTATTCCTACTCATAGCATATATTCTCTTCTCAACTTTCCGAAAATCTGAACAAAACCAAGTTTGGGTTGGAATGGCCAAAGAAACTGCCCATCAGCTAGGCACTCCGCTTTCAGCACTTATGGCCTGGCGCGACTTGTTTGAAGCAGAAGGAGTTTCTAAAGAACTTATTTCTGAATTCAACAAAGACATTGATCGGCTATCTACCATTACAGAGCGGTTCTCTAAAATTGGTTCAGAGACCACGCTTTTGGAAATTCCCGCAACCGATTTGGTGAAAGAAACTTTGAATTACCTCAGTAAACGAATTTCTTCTGAAGTCAAAATTCATATCATTGAAAACACCACTTCCACAGTACTTGTAAATGCTGCTTTATTCAGTTGGGTTATAGAAAATTTAGTGAAAAACAGCGTAGATGCAATGGAGGCAAAGGGCACCATTTCAGTGCGTATACATGATCATAAGAATCTTGTTTTCATAGATGTTCAAGATTCAGGAAAAGGTATTCTGAAAAGAAAATGGAAGTCAATCTTCGAACCCGGATATACTACAAAAGAGCGCGGTTGGGGACTAGGACTTTCATTAGCGAAACGCATAGTGAATACCTATCACAAAGGAAAGATAAGCGTGGTCTATTCTGAAATTGGCAAAGGAACTACCATTCGCATTGCACTGAAAAAAGCAAGATAATTCTAACCTTTATTTTTCTTTTTCTCTTCGTAATCCTTTTGCATTTTCTCACTCCACTGCTTCATGTACTTACCTACGAATATGGCAACAAGACCAACAACAATTGCAAAAATTGCGTAAAGCATAAATTTTATTTTAAATGTAATTTGAATTATTGAGCTCGCTGTAACAACTCCTCTTTTATTCGATGAATTCTCGCATTCAATAAAGAGGCCGTATGATCATAATCTTCTCTCGAAGCAAACTCCTGCCGCAATGAAAAATAAAATTTAATTTTCGGTTCAGTTCCACTGGGGCGAACTGAAATTTTACTTCCGTCAGACAATATAAACTGCAGTACATCTGATTTTGGTAAATCAATAGTCCGTTCTACTTCAGTTTCCAAATTCACATTTCTGTTGATTTGATAGTCTGAAACTTCAGAAACCTTGACACCTCCTAAAGAAAGCGGCGGTGTATTCCTTAGGGTGTTCATCATGTTCTTAATTTGTTGCACACCCTCTAATCCTTTGAGTGTAATGCTCACCAACTCTTCTTGAAAGCAACCATGCGCCTCATACAACTCCATGAGCATATTCCAAATACTTGATCCATTCGCTTCCGTATAGGCCGCTATTTCCGCAAATTGAACAGCAGAAAGCGCCGCATCCTTATCTCGAACAAACTCTCCAACAAGATATCCATAACTTTCCTCCCCTCCAGCAATGAAAACCTCTTGTCCTTCCTTCTTTCCAATTAAACCAGCTATGAATTTAAACCCTGTCAACGTCTCGTAGCATGGAACATGAAATGATTTTGCAATTCTTTCAATCAAATCAGTTGTAACTATTGTTTTTGCTACGTAGGCGTTAGGGGGCAGTATGCCCAATTCAAGACTTCGTTTCAACCTGTAATAAACCAATAAACTACCTGCTTGATTTCCATTCAATAATACAAGTTCGTTTTTATTATTTCGAACCCCAATTCCAACTCGATCTGTATCGGGATCCGTTCCTAAAACCAATGAAGCATCCTCTTTCGAAGCCAGATCCAATGCCATTTTCATGGCACTTCTCTCTTCTGGGTTTGGAGATTCTACTGTAGGAAAATTTCCATCTGGAATGGCCTGCTCTTGCACAAGCTTTACATTCTTAAATCCATAGGCAGCAAGCGTCTTCGGCACCAATGTTATTCCAGATCCATGAATAGATGTATAAACTATTCCCAAATCAGAAACCTGCTGAACTTCACTGGAACTTAAATTCAATTCACTCACCAGTCTTAAATATTTCTCCTCAACATGAGAGGGAACAACCTCAACAAGAGTTTCGTTTCGATCTTTTTTAACCTCATTCCAATGCGCAACGCCACGCACCTCTTGTATTATTCCCGCATCATGCGGTGGTAAAATTTGACCACCATCATTCCAATAAACTTTATATCCGTTGTATTCTTTCGGATTATGAGACGCGGTAATAACAATTCCGGAAGTACATCCCAATTCACGAACGGCAAAGGATAACAAAGGTGTAGGTCGAAGTTCATTGAACAAAAACACACGAATTCCATTCGCGCTCAGCACATCAGCCGCGATAGAAGCAAAAAAAGAAGATAGGTTTCTTGAATCATAGGCAATAGCCACCGAACCTTGATCTGTACTTCTATTGATATAATTCGCTAAGCCTTGAGTAGCCATTCCAACCGTATACCTGTTCATGCGCATGCTTCCTACTCCCATGACTCCCCTTAAGCCGCCCGTTCCAAATTCTAAATCAGAATAAAATGAATCTATGAATTGCTTTTCATCTTCTTTTTCCAATCGATCAATTTCGTTTCGGGTATCTATATCCAAATCAAAGGTTCTCCAATGCTCTGCCTTTTTCTGAGCCAATGCTAATGCTGTCATGTTTATTCTCTAATTATATCTTGCAATTCCCTGCGCCATTCACGATTCGGGAATTGAAAAATTTGTTCTGCTAAATTCGAATTAAGGGCTGAAAATTTTGGTCGCTTCGCTGCCATTTTCAATTGATCGGAAGAAATTGATTCAATTTCAACTTCACATTTCAATTCCTCTTGAATGGCCACCGCAAAGTCATACCAACTTATTTTACCCTCGTGGCTATAATGATACAAACCAAATTCAACATCGTCTACTTCGGTCTGCATAATAAATTCTAAAATGTCGTAGGCCAGGGCCATTCCACTTGTTGGACAACCCAACTGATCATTTACAACGCGAAGATTTTCTCCGGCTTTTATTTTGGTTGAAATGGTAGAGTAAAAATTCTTTCCAAATTGTGAATACAGCCAAGCAATTCTAAATATCAATGCTTTCGCATATCGAGACGCATGCATTTCTCCTTGAAGTTTTGCACGCCCATATTCACACTGCGGATTTACAGCACTAACTTCTGTATATCCTCCCGGAAATTGATTTTCACCATCAAAAACATAATCTGTAGAAAAATGAATGAGCGGTATATTGTGTTTTTCACACCAATTGGAAAGTTCCAATAAGGCTTCTGCGTTCACTCGCCAATTCAATTCATGCTCCGTTTCTGCGAGATCTACCGCAGTATAAGCAACCGTATTGATAATCCAATCGGGGGGCATGTTCCAATTGAATTGCGGTTCAAGCGGTCTCTCGAAATCTATTTGATTCCGTCCAAAAAATTGCAAATCCAAATTTGGAAATTCTCTTTTCACCGAAGCAAAGCAAGATGCCAGCTGTCCTGATTCTCCTAATATGTAAATCTTTTTCAAACTCACCAAGCGAATTTATAACTTTGCTTATGATATTTCATTTCGGCACACGAATTGTCTTCACAAAAAAAATACAAGTTATGAAGTCTTCTTTCGCAACACTCATGCTTCTTTTGGCTTTTTACAGTTCGATTGCCCAAAACAATGAACCTATAAAAAAAAGGGAAATTAAAAAGAAACTTCCCAGAACCACTTCAGTCTCCATTGGAGCTCAGGCCGTTAGACCTCTAGAAGATTTCGCGGCAACCTATTCAGGAAATCCCTTGGGTATATCTGCTAACATCTCTATTCCAATTAAAAAAGCATCTCCATTTGAATACGGTGTAGCCTTTGCTTGGAATAACATGGGTACTTTTGATCAAGACATTGAAGTGGTGGCTCCCATTGTAAATCCGGGCGATACCGTTCGAAATCCTGGAACATACCGGGCACGAAATAACAATTACCGTTACTTGGCACAGTTCAGATTTAGACCTTTTAACGGTGCCATTCAACCGTATTTCGATTTACTTGGGGGCTTTGAGAATTTTCAAACCAAAACAGACATTACCATTCAAAACAGTGGAGGATTTTCATCTGTAGAAGATGCAAAACTCATTCAACAAGGTGGTTCATTTCTTTATGCCTATGGCTTTGGTGTCCGAATAAAAATGGGAAAGGCTCAAAATTTATTCTTTGATCTTCGTTATGAAAAAATTGATGGTGGAAAGTCAGAGTATGTCATTCCAGAAAGTGTTCATTTAGATCAAAATAACGCCATCAGCTACAACATAGGAAATACCTCTACAACAAGAGATTTATTTCAATTGGGAATGGCTTTGCGATTCTAATCTACCTTTTAAAAATAGGAACTGTAGAACACGGTTCACCGAACATTATTCGATTCACTACCGACTGCAATTTCAACTGAAGCTGCACATAAACATGCGGAGTTAAATTCAAATCAGAACATCCTTTCACAACCACGTTTTTATTTTCAAAATGCGATAATTCTAAATCGTGAATAACAAGTAGTGCCTTGTTTTCATCTACCATATCTGGTGTTGTATAGGTCACAGATTTTGCAATGCCAGATAATTTCGAACTCAGCAACATATACGCCCAAGTAGGAATAATGGCGTCTACACTGCATCGAATCAAAACATGTTTGGCGCCAAAATCGCTCCAATTTACTCCGTTCAAAGCCTCCCTATATTCAGTTTCTTTCAAAACCAAACCCTGCCACAACCAAGGCGCAATATCCAATTCCTGGAAATCAGATTCCCTTATATGCTCAGATAAATCAAGAGTTATCAGTTTTGAATTAGCTGAGATTTTATTTTCAATCATTTACTTGCCTATTTCAAATACCTTTTCGTATCGCTCACTGACGTAGCTCCAATTCACAATCTCTAGAACCGACTTGACATAATCAAGACGTTTGTTCTGATATTTCAGATAATATGCATGTTCCCAAACGTCAATACCTAAAATTGGAATTCCAAACCGATTGCTAATTCTAGCCATTAATGGGTTGTCTTGGTTGGGCGTACTCATAACAAACAAAACGCCATTCAGGTCTTTACAAAGCCAAACCCAACCGCTTCCGAATCTATTTTTCGATTCTAAAAGAAGTAGCTCTTTTAATTTATCAAAAGAACCGAAATCGCGCTGAATCGCTTGAAGTAACCGCTCCGAGGGCACACGCTTTTCTTTGATTGGTGTTAAACAATTCCAAAATAACTGGTGATTGTAATGCCCCCCAGCGTTGTTTCGGATAACACCATGGTCTTCTCCTACTCGCAACAATATGCCTTCCAAAGATAAATCACCATACTCTTTAACATATGGATCTTCAAGGAGGGCTGCATTCAAATTATTCAAATATGCCACGTGATGTTTGTTGTAATGAATGTTCATTGTTTCCTTATCAATGGCCGGCTCTAAGGCGTCTAGTGCATAAGGCAATTCACCTAAAACAAATCCTGGCTTGTGTTCGCCTATTTGTTGACCGAATGTGGTATTAACAAAAATGAAGGCAACGAAATACAATATTCTTTTCATATGTCTTGTTTAACAATTATTCAAACAAAAGGTTGTCAGTTTTTTCAAATAACCAAGTCAAATGTACATCAGGCAGTCTTTAAATTCGATACATGGGAAATGATCTTGAAAATAATACGGATTTTACCTTGCCAACCAACCACAGCAAGAAGAAACTTCCCAAGTGGCTCAAGAGAATACTCATTTCCATTTCATCTTTATTCATTCTTTTCTTTTTGACAATTCTTTTATTGTTAACCGTTTTCGAAAATGAAATCGTTAACTATGCTTTGGCGTATTTCTCAAAAAATATTAAAACCAAAACTTCAGTTGAAAGCGCCGAATTAACCTTATGGACCAACTTTCCCTCAGCCTCTATTCAATTCAATAACATTTACATTGAAGAAAACTCGGATCAGCACGACACACTCATAAAGGCTGAAAAAATGTTTCTTTCTTTCGATGTAATCGACCTCTTCTCTGGTAATTATCAATTCGATGAATTAGGAATAGAAAAAGGTTTCTGCAACTTAAAAGTAAATAAACAGGGTGAAGAAAATTGGAATGTGTGGATACCGGATTCTACGCAAGATGCTTCTAGCGAAAAATATGAAATTGCAATAGAAAATATTCTGACCGAAGAAATTCAATTCATCTATAAAAATGATTCAAGCAATCAGCACATTCATTTAAACATTGCCGACATAGAGGCGAGTGGCGCGTTTACTTCATCTGTTTTTGACATCGAAATTGAAGGTAGCCTGAGATCGAAAATACTCTCCCTAAACAACAAGTCATTTCTTAAAAACAAAGATTTCATTTTCAATTCTATCATTCATCTCGACACCGAAAAATATCGAATTGAATTAAATAAAACCAGTGTTTCCATCGAAAATATACCCTTGCTTTTCGAAGGGGTCTTCGAATTTGGAATGCACCCCAATGTAATGTGTAAGGTTGAAAAAACAGAACTCACGTTTAATGAAATTGTCTCTCTTCTTCCTGAAGAAATCAACGCACAATTTTCACCCTATGAACCAGAGGGAAGAGCCGTTTTCGATTTATCTATTCAAGGCCCTCTTGAGAAAATAAATGTTCTTACTCACATTGATATTAAAGACGGGTCACTGAAGGAAATTAATACCGGTGTACAACTCAATAATATTCAGTTCTCTGGAATATACACCCTCAACAGTGGAACAGATAGTATTGAAATAAAAACACTTCAAGCACGGCTAGGTAATGGAAATATAAACATTCATGGATCTATATATCCCAATCAAAACCCAGAGGTTCATCTGAATCTTCAGGCCAATTCCGATCTCAATGATTTGAAAAATTTCCTCGCTTGGGATTCCCTTACCACATGCAGTGGCGGTTTAAATTTGAACGCTAGGGTAGATGGAAAAATTGAATTTAGTTCTGCTGATAGTTCCTTCATTTGGTCT
>JBJTWB010000167.1:0-6717 GCA_046081505.1 Bacteroidota bacterium
ATGCCGCTCGCAGAGCGAGCTTGAACTTGTTATGCGCATAACCATTTCTTGACTTTCTACACTTGCGGAAATAGGTTTGTCCAATGGAACAGAACCTAATTAAATCGGAAATAGATTCGCGAATATTTACCATTCGAGGAATGCAAGTAATGCTAGACAGTGATTTAGCCAAATTGTACAATGTGGAAACCAAAGTTCTTAATCAGGCTGTTAAGCGCAATTTGGAACGATTTCCTGAATCGTTTCGATTTCAATTGACTGAATTTGAAATGCAAATCTTGAGGTCACAAATTGTGACTTCAAGTGAGATGCACGGAGGAAGAAGGTTTTTTCCCTATGTATTCACAGAGCAAGGAGTTGCTATGTTATCTGCTGTTTTAAAAAGCTCCGTCGCTGTGAGGGTCAGTATTGAAGTCATGGAAGCTTTTGTTGAACTGCGAAAATCTAATTCAGAGGTCTATCTCTTGTCGAAGCGAATTGCCAAATTAGAACACAGACAAAAAAATACAGAATCTGATCTTAACAAAGTCCTAAATGCGTTGGAAGGAAACAACATCCCTAGAAGTGGCATCTTCTTCAACGACCAAATCTTCGATGCCTACGTCTTTTCCAGCGAACTCATTACCAAAGCAAAAAAGTCAATCATACTTATCGACAACTACATCGACGAAACAACACTGATTCAACTTTCAAAAAGAAATAAAAAAGTCAACTGTATTATTTATACTGAAAAAATAACCGCACAGTTAAAACTCGACCTCGAAAAACACAATGCACAATATCCTCCCATTGAAATTCGAATTCTCAAAAACACACACGATCGATTTCTCATTCTTGATGAAAAAGAACTTTATCATCTTGGCGCATCCTTAAAAGACCTGGGAAAACGTTGGTTTGCGTTCTCTAAAATGGATGGGTTCTTGAAAGAAATATTACATCACCTGCGGTGAGCAATTCTTCCATGGGAGAAAACTTAGACAATTCGCAAGGAAAATACCTGCTCGTTGAAAAGAAATCCTTCCAACACATCGCCCGACTCTACTTTACCCACTCCTGCAGGTGTACCTGTGAAAAGTAAATCTCCAATTTTCAATGTAAAAACCTTCGAAACTTCTTCAATGATAGCGTCGAAGTCAAACAACATGAGAGCACTATTTCCCTCCTGAACCACTTCCCCGTTCTTTTTCAATGTAAATAAAATGGGATTCGATAGTGCCGAAACTTCAAAAAAGCGATCACTCACAAATGCCGAATTATCAAAGGCCTTGGCTCGCTCCCAAGGCAATCCCTTTTTCTTCATGGCCTCTTGCACATCACGCGCTGTGAAGTCAATTCCCAATGTCACTTCTGTATAATACCGATTTGCAAATGATTTTTGAATGTGCTTTCCCAATCGATTCACCTTCACAACCAATTCCAACTCATAATGAATGTCATTGCTGAAGGTTGGAATAACAAACGGATTTCCACGCTGTATTATCGCTGAATCGGGTTTACAGAACAGAACAGGCTCAGACGGCACCTCGTTTCCCAACTCAGCCGCGTGGGCCGCATAATTTCTACCAATACAAATTATTTTCATTCTAAAATGATATACTCTATGGTCACCACGCGATCAGCCGGATTCCGAGAAATTGAACCCGTGTCGCCCAAATAACGCGCTATGAATCGATGCGATTTCATTCCACTTAAAACAAAAAATGAACGCACCCGCTGAGCACGCTCGTTTGATAATCGCCAATTGCGCTTGGTACTCATTCCACGATCTGAATACCCCGTAATTAATAATCCCAATTTTTTGTCCTTCGCCAATTCAGAAACAACAGCATTCAATTGCTGCTGTGCACCAATACTCAACTTACTACTCCCCTGCTCGAAATAAATACGCACAGCATCACGGTCAGCAAACACCAATCCGTCTAAAGAAGATAAATCACTTGCTTGCATTACCACGTGCCCATTGAATTTCACCAAAGGCAATAGCGTGTCTGACTGAGCACGAAACTCACCAGCCACCATGACAAAAAAGATGAAAAGAATGGAATTAAATTTCACGAGTTAAAGGTACGGATAGAATTTAAATTTCCGACTTGTTCTTGTTCTCCAGCATGGGAACGAACGAAAATGCACCGTGCTTCTCAGTTATAAATTGCCCTTCCGCATCTTCGTGAATCACCATCATCTCCTGCAATTCACCTTCACCGAAAGGTACAACCAAACGACCGCCCGGTTTCAATTGAAGCAATAAATCCTCTGGAATTCGAGGTGCAGCACACGTAATTATAATGCGATCAAAAGGCGCAAATGCTGGCCATCCCTTGTATCCATCGCCATACGCCAATTGACACTTGTATTTCAAATTGGCCATCATTTTCTTCGAAAAATCAAAGAGCAGTTTCTGCCTTTCAATACTAAACACCTTTGCACCCATCTCTACCAATACAGATGTTTGATAACCAGAGCCGGTGCCTATTTCCAAGACCTTCATGCCCTTCTCTAACTGCAACAATTGCGATTGAAACGCAACGGTATATGGGGCTGAAATGGTTTGTTCAGCACCAATTGGGAAAGCCTTATTTTCATAGGCAAACTCCAAGAACCCACTGGGAATAAAGGCATGACGCGGCACCCTATTCATAGCATCCAATACCTTTTGATCGGTAATTCCCTTTGTAACCAATTCTTCAATCAGCTTCTTTCGCAACCCCTTGTGCCTGTAATTGTCCTCCATAACAGCATGCAAATTACTTGGAAAGTTCTTCCCTTATTCAGTGTTGAAAAGTAAAAATTAACCAAGTCATGTAAATAGTTATTTCGTACACATTTGTAAGGAATTACTTAGAGCGTATGTTGCGAATTGGTGTTTTAGGAGTTGGATACTTAGGAAAAATTCACATGCAATTGCTGCATGAATTACCCGAATTGTATTCATCTATTTCTTTCTTCGATCCAGACATGAAGGCTGCGAAACAGGCAGCTGAACAATTTGGAATAGAACCTTGCCACAGCGTTGACGCGCTCATAGACTCGGTTGATGTTGTAGATATTGTTTCAAGTACCACTTCACACTACCAATGCGCCGCCAATGCCATTCGGAATTTCAAACATGTTTTTATTGAAAAGCCCATTACCACCACGCTTGAAGAAAGTACGTCTTTGATAAAACTGGCTAAAGAAGCACAAATTTTCGGGCAAGTTGGACACATTGAACGATTCAACCCCGCCTATCTGGCTGTAAAAAATCAACTTAAAAACACAACATACATTGAAGCGCATCGCTTAAATAAATACCACGGTAGAAATACCGATATTTCTGTTGTGACCGATTTAATGATTCACGACATTGACCTGATACTCTCACTTACCAATGCCAATGTGCGTCGCATCAGTGCCAACGGCTCTCGCGTGCTGAGCAATAACGTAGACATTGCCAATGCGCGCATAGAATTAGACAACGGATGTGTTGCTAATTTAACAGCAAGCAGAATTGCCTACGAGGGTGTGCGAAAAATGCGTTTTTATCAGGCCGAACAATGCTTCATCAGTGATTTCCTAAACAAAGAAGCGTACGCCCTTGCTCTGAAAAATGAGCAGATTGAAAAAACCAATATTCCTGTTCTTGAAGTCAATGCATTGAAACACGAATTGGAAACCTTCGGAACTTGCATATTGAAACAACAAGAACCGCCGGTATCTCTCGAAGACGGACACCGCGCTTTGGCTGTGGCTGAGTTGATTTCAGAAAAAATTAAACAAGGTGTATGGGGAAATGTGGAAGATGAATCACTTTCCTGATCCCTTCAGCACAATAACTATGGTATAGAACAGAATCTTTATATCCATAGCCAATGACATGTTCTCTAAATAAAGCAAATCATATTTTAGTCGTTGTACCATTTGCTCAACGTTTTCTGCGTAGCCGTATTTAACCTGTCCCCATGATGTTATTCCCGGACGAATGCGATGCAATTTGTGGTAATGTGGGTTATGTTGGGAAATTTGATCAATATAAAATTGTCTTTCTGGACGGGGTCCTACCAACGACATGTCACCACGTAGAACATTCCAAAATTGAGGAAACTCATCGAACCTGGTCTTGCGAAGAAATTTACCCACGGGCGTAATTCGGTTGTCTGAGGCAGAACTCAATTGCGGACCATGCTGTTCAGCATTTACATACATACTTCGGAATTTCACAATTTGAAACGGCCTTCCACCTTTACCTACCCGCTCTTGAAAAAAGAATATGGGACCCTTACTAGAAAGTTTAACCGCAAGAGCCAACACAAAAAATACAGGCAGAAGCACTAGCAATGCCATTACACTCAGCAACACATCGAAAAAGCGTTTCAAACTAAATTGCCATGTGGGCATGAGATCCGTTTTTAACCGAATCAAGGGAACACCAAAAACGCTTGTCATTTTTACTGTACCACTGACAATATCAAAGGTGTCTGGAATAATGCTAACGTGCACATTGTGATTTCCCAATAGCGCCAAAATACGCTCCAGCTCTTTGTGATCGCCACTTTCAAGTGAAATGATAACCTCTTCGATGGCATGTTTTTCTAGAATCATGGAAAGCTCGGGATACTTCCCCAATTGAGTCATATGCGTTTGAAGAAGGTCATCTTGCCCGTTGATTTTCAAAAAACCAACAAAATGAAAACCCGGTGATTTCTTCAATGCCTTAATTTCTTCTACCAACTGTAAAGCCCTGGCATTGCCTCCAACTATGACAGTTGGAAACCCCCATTTACCGCGCTGTATTTGATGCACAGTGCGTGTAGTAATACAGGTTTTGAAAAAGAGGGTTAACACAAAATGAGCAACAAGTAAGGTACCCAAGGTGTAGTAGTAGTAACTGAAATTGGGCAATTGATCATCAAGTAAAAGAACAAAAAAGAGAATGAGATTTCCTATGATTGAAGTGCCAGCTACTTGACCAACATCGCGCAGGCGATGTCTGCGCATCACATTGGAATACATTCCCCATGCCGCGTACAATACAATCCAAAACAGCGGAACCAAGACCAATCCCAAGAGTAAGTTACGTTCGAAATGAAATTCCATCTCCATGCCGTAGCTTTCAAATTCAAGTTCTTTTCTTACCCAATACAACAGCAGCCAAGAGATCCCCGCTGCTAGCCAGTCGCCAATGAGATACAGTATAACAATTCCTTTTCTACTCATAGCATCACCAACTTACCCATTTCAAATTATCTAGGTATAAATGAATGGGAGTATCTGCATTTGCTGGAGCAGATTTAACATACCATTCCACATATTGCGCATTTGGATTCTGAAGCAGAATGTATCCAAAATCAATGTAAATCTTTTTCCAAATTGGAACCTGCCCATCACCTTCAACGCTGGGATTAATGATTAAGGCCGGGTACTCTTGAACACTCCCCTGCGAGGTCACAATGAATCCAACCGCAAATGTATTGTTGCAACTGTAATTCAACTCCATGAATACATTTTGCCCCGACTGGTAGCTGAGGTTGGTATCGTCTTTAAAAAACAGCAAGCCTCCACCGGCAGGCAAATAACCATATCCACTGCGGTTTCCTTCAAAAACTTCTGCCGCATTATTTGTGGTAGAGAAATTGGCTGAGTTCGCACCGTATGGCACCAAGAAATTTCCACCTTCAAAGCACTTCTCTGTTATGACCGTTGCCGGATCATATGTAAAATGAGGAATGATGGTATCTGTTTGTAATGAAACGAAATTTAGTGTTGTGTCGAACACAGTAAAAAAGGGATACCGAATACGCGTACTTGCAATTCCATTGTTTTTGATTCCCGCAAAAATTTTGATATCTGTATTTCCATCATTTAAAACGGGAACAGATGCTGGTAAATCAAAAATGCCCACCATGTTGTCATTGGCGTATACCCAAACTTCTGTGATGGCCTCACTGTTGGTGCCATTTCCGGTACCTGCAGAAAAACTGAGAGAAGTTATATACAAGTAGGCTGGTTCATTCTCGTCCGGGTTAATCCAATTGCACCCAACGAAAAGCACGATCATGAAAACACTTCCTACTAACTCTTTCAACATGTTTGGTTTTGGTTCGCGAATATACTTCGGTAAAAAAGATATTCAGACGGGAAAGAAACGATTGCGTTCATCAATTATTGCCCATGAAATGGAATGTTTGAATTATTTTTGAATATCTTGTAAAAAAAATTGATTTCATGAGTCGTTTAAATTGGATCCAATTGCTATTTATCTCCGCTGTGGGATATTTCATTTTCGCATCGAACAGCAACGGAAGAGCTACTGCAGCTAATTCAGGAAATACAGGTGCTCCAGGTGAAAATACCTGCGGACAATGCCATAACGGAGGAAATTTCGGAGCAAGTGTTAGCATTCAAGTGTTTGCTGAGGGGGCTACTGTACCTACTACGCAATACGCTGCGGGAAATACATACACAGTGCGTGTTACCGTGAATAATTCAATGGGAAGTCCGGGGGGATACGGTTTTCAGTTAACGGCATTAAGTGGTTCGGAAAACACTCCTGTTGCGGGATACAGCAACCTGGCTTCCAACGTGAAACAAAAAACCATCACGGTACAAAATGCATTTACCGGAAGAACCTATCTTGAGCACAACGGCGTAACAACCAACAATGTGTTTCAATTCAGTTGGACCGCTCCAGCAAACTTAGCCGATGCGGTTACCTTTTATGCCGCTGGCAACGCGGTGAAC
>JBJTWB010000168.1:0-2135 GCA_046081505.1 Bacteroidota bacterium
TCTCTTCCATTAATGGTACGTGCTTGTATGCAGCGGCGTGAAAGACTACTTCAGGTTTGAAAAGATCAAAGACACGAACCATGCGCGTTTCATTTCGAATATCACCAATGACTAACTCTAATTTTCCCGACTCAACCGCCATTTCATTCAATCTTCCCAATTGAAACATGGGTGTTTCAGCGGCATCAAGAGCTAGAACTCCTTCCGGATTCAACATTAAAATTTGCCGAACTATTTCGCTGCCAATGCTTCCCGCAGCACCTGTAACCAATACACGTTTGCCTTGAACGAAAGTGCGCACCCTTGGAGATTCAATGTGAATTTCTTCTCTGCCCAACAGATCTTCATATTGTACCGTGCGTATTTGATTTGCACTCAACGAACCATTGATCCAATTCCGAGCGTGAGGTACATGCTTCAATTTCAGTTTGTGTCGAACAGCCAAATCAGCCAATTCCCTTTTTCTCTCCACAGCAATATCGGGTACGGAAATAAATAAATCTTCAACTTCATGATGATTCAACCAATCTTCTAAATCTGCGGAAGGATATATTCGAATTCCTTCCAATTGCTTCCCTCCTTTTCGCGTATCATCATCAAAAAAAGCCATAACCTCATACTCTGAAGAGGCGTCTTTGTCTAACGTACGTTTTAAAATAAGAGCGCCTTCGCCCGCACCAAAAACAACAATGCGTTTTTTCTCTTTTCGCTCTTTCGTAACCTCAGCATAAACCGTTTTAACAGCAAGTCTGAAAATGATAAGAGCAAACAGGCTTAGGAGGTAATCAATGATTATAACCGAAGTTGGAACCAAAAAAATGGAGTTGAATACTCCTTTGGCTGTCACATTCAACGTAAAAAACAACATGCTTCCAAGAGAAAGCACTACAAATATGCGAATGGCATCTTGGCTTCCCGTGTAGCGAATAATTCCAGAATAGGTTTTCCCAAAGAAAAATGCAATACCTCGAATGGCGATGTACAACGGAATAAACTTCACGGCAAGACCCCACTCTTCTTTTGGCACCGCAAATTCAAATCGAACCAAATAGGCTATGAGCAAAGCAAAAACACACAGCAATAGGTCAATCAAAAAGATGATCCATCGCGGTGTGTTTGATCGAGGGAAAAGCTGTTTCATGAATTAAGCAAGCTCAACAACAACAGCGCTAGCTCCGCCACCGCCATTACAGATACCTGCACCACCCCATTTTTCATTTCTATTCTTCATGGCATGAACAAGTGTTACTAAAACACGTGCACCGCTGCATCCAAGTGGGTGGCCGAGAGAAACGGCTCCACCGTTTACGTTCACTTTAGATGGATCCAATTTCATTTTCTGAACATTCACAATTCCAACAACACTGAACGCCTCATTTAACTCAATCAAGCCCAAGTCGCTCAATGCTACTCCGGCCTTCGCCACAGCTTTCGGAAGTGCCAGCGACGGAGTAGTTGTAAACCACTCTGGAGCCTGCTCAGCATCTGCGTATCCTGCAATACGAGCTAACGGGGTTAGACCCAACGCGCGCATTTTTTCGCCACTCATTAAAACCAAAGCAGCCGCACCATCATTCATTGTTGAAGCATTGGCGGCAGTAACAGTTCCATCTTTCGCAAACACCGGACGCAGTCCTGGAATTTTATCGAAATTCACATTTTTGTATTCCTCATCTTCAGCAAAGAGTGTTGTTTCACCCTTACGACCTAAAATTTCAACTGGAACAACTTCATTCGCAAAAGCACCTGCAGACCATGCTGCCGCTGAACGCTTGTATGATTCAATGGCAAATGCATCTTGTTCTTCTCTTGTGATCTGACATTCCGTGGCACACAATTCTGCGGCATTTCCCATTGGATAGTTGTGGTATACATCTGTTAAACCATCTTTCGCTAATCCATCAACCATCTTCACATCACCATATTTATTTCCCCATCTCAAGTTCGGCGAATAAAATGGAACCTGACTCATGTTCTCCATTCCGCCGGCAACAACAACATCTGCATCACCGCATTGAATACTTTGAGCGGCCATCATCACGGCCTTCATTCCTGAAGCACACACTTTATTCACAGTAGTGCATTGCACTTCATCTGGCAGACCAGCAAACTTAGCGGCTTGTCTTGCAGGAGCT
>JBJTWB010000169.1:0-1649 GCA_046081505.1 Bacteroidota bacterium
TTGGATCTTACTACCCGGTGTAGATTACTCTGTAGTGGCTCAAATCACTACAAGAAATGATGACCCAAGTGGTGGTGTAAGCCTAACAGACATGCTAGGTTTATTCACTGGCGGAGCATTTAACAACATGTCAATATTTGCTTTGGGTGTTATGCCTTACATTTCTGCAAGTATTGTTATTCAGCTGCTCGGTCTAGCCGTTCCATCAGTACAAAAGCTGCAGAAGGAGGGCGAAAGCGGTAGAAGAAAAATCAACCAATGGACCCGCTTCCTGACTGTGGCAATTGCTTTGGTTCAAGGCCCCGGTTATATTTATCAATATGTTGTGCGCGAAGGTGCGGTTCAGAATCCAACGGCTTTATGGACAGTAACCACCGTGATTATCCTTACTTGTTCAACATTATTTGTCATGTGGTTGGGTGAAAAGATTACGGATAAAGGGATTGGTAATGGTACTTCGTTGATTATCATGACAGGGATTGTATCCGATATTCCAGGCGCAATTGCACGTGAGTTTTCTCAACAGACTTCATTCTTTTTCTTGATAGAACTTGCTGTAATGGTCATTATCATAGGACTTACAATTGCAGTTATTCAAGCCGTTAGAAGAATTGCTGTGACCATGCCGAAAATGGCTTCAGGTGGTGGTTATCTTCCACAAGGTGAAGCTGCTCGTAGCTACATTCCTTTGAGACTGAATGCGTCGGGTGTAATGCCAATCATTTTTGCTCAAGCAATCATGTTTGTCCCCATGTTTCTTCAAAACTATTTCCAAGACAGTGCAATATTGAAATCGCTTGCTGACTATCAAGGTTGGGGTTACAACATATTACTTATGGTTATGATTATTCTGTTCACGTTCTTTTATACAGCAATTGTAACGAACCCACAACAGATTGCAGATGATTTGAAAAGAAACAACAATTTTGTTATCGGATTCAAGCCAGGTAAAGACACTGCAGATGAAATTGAAAGAATTTTAGACAGAATTACCCTGCCTGGTGGTATCTTTGTCGCCCTAATTGCAATTTTACCGGCAATTATGATGGTTCTCGGATTGGTAAAGGCGCAGGCTTTCTCTCAATTCTTCGGTGGAACGTCTATTTTAATTACGGTAGGTGTAATTTTAGATTTATTACAACAAATTGAAAGCCATTTGCTATCACGCCATTACGATGGGTTGATGCAAACGGGCAGAGTGAGGGGAAGAAATAGTGGAAGCAACGTGCAATCTAGCGGTTACATTTAATCGAAGTGAGCAAAAAGCTAATACTAAAAACCGCGGAAGAAATAGAAGAAATCCGCAAAAGTTCTTTACTTGTTGGAAAAACACTAGCTGAAATAGCCAAGCTTATTCGTCCTGGCATTTCAACATTGGAGTTGGATAAAGTGGCACATGATTTCATCAAAGATCATGGGGCTTTTCCAGGTTTCTTAGGATACCATGGATTTCCAAATTCAATTTGCGCCAGTGTCAATCATGCCGTAGTTCACGGAATACCAGCGAACAACGCCCTTAAAGAGGGGGATATTGTCTCGGTTGATATTGGAGTGCTTTGGAATGGATACTGGGGTGATTCAGCCTACACTTTTGGGGTAGGTGAGTTGAAAGAAGAGGTGAAGAAGTTATTGGAAGAAACCAAAACTTC
>JBJTWB010000170.1:0-4943 GCA_046081505.1 Bacteroidota bacterium
CGTAAACGACGCAAGTGATATTCACTACTGAGTATTCCAATTTTCTTAAGATGATGCGATTTGGCGTATTGTAATATTTCCTCGCTCTCCTCGAAGCTGCTAGTGGCGCTTCCCAAAACTTCAATTGATGTGGAATCCACACCCTGGTGAATGAGACATTGTCTAGTTAGTTCTCCGTCGGAGAGATGGTACCCTAATGCTTGAATTTGGACAGGAAAATTTCCGCCGGTGCATACCACTGAAGAGGGGAATGCTTTGAGATGTTTTGCAGCAGCCACTCCTCTTTCGTGACTATTTCCTCCTAAAACAAATACAGTTTCAACTTTTTGAGGCTCATCAGCCGCCGCCAGATATTTTCCTGCTAATTCTAGGCAATCGAAAAAGTGTATAAGTATGAATAGCAACAGGAATACGCCTAGAATTTTTTGTAATGAAATGAAAAGTGAAAAGATTTCACGCCAAGTGAACCTTGGAAAATAGGTGTAGTGGTTTTTATTCATTTCAAACTAAAACCATATTGTTGTGCAAAAGATTATCAAACGGATATTCATATGGAAGTCCTAAACTTTCGTGAACAGCTTTTATTTCGTCTGCGTGAATCTCAAAATTTTCTTGATAGCGCGTGTTTTCGAACCATTCCGTTGCAGCCGCGGTAGATATTTCAAATCGGTTGGAAACTCGGAAAATATTTTCAGGATCATTCATGAAAGTCTGACATTTTTCATTCATGACTTCCATAACTTTTAATATAATTTCTTCTTTTTGTCTTAAAGCTTCTTCACTTGCTACAACAACAAAACCACACCAAGGAGCATGAAATGTATCTAGAAAACAAAGATGACCTTTTTTCACGGAAGGAATGCTGGTGTATTTTTCCCAATAGAAATAATTAGACTCCTTGTTCTTCAGGCTCGTAATTGCGTTATTCAGGTTCGATACTTCAACGTATTGTTCATCGGTAGGATGAAAATGATGCTGTTGTGCATGAATGCGTGCCATGAGATGTGAGCCACTTCCTTTGCGAGAAATGGCGTATTTCAGTTCATGTGGGCCTTGCATGAGCGGAGTATTGGCATAGCCGGAATAAATTCCCCAAGTTAGAGGACTGGCAGTATACACCTTAACAATTTTAGCTTTCAAACCTCTGTGCCATGCACTAACAAATCCTTCCGTGAGCATGAGAGCAATATCCAAATCACCTTCAGACAATGCTTCGGTCATGACTCCAGTTCCACCGGCGAAATAAGTCCATGAGACCTGTGCTTGCAATGCACTGAAAACATCTTGTTCCAATGCCAATTGCCAGGGCAAATTAAAATGTTCAGGAACACCTCCAATACGCAATGTAATTTTCGATTTCATATCAATACCCTCCGTTCCATTTTCGAATGAACCACTCCAATGACAGCAATGTTAATAGAATGAAGAGTAAGGGACTCCAGTCAATTAGGTCTCGAACTTTTCTTTCTTCGTAGCTTTTGCTTGTGATTTCCTTGCGTTGTTTCAACTCTTGAATTAAATCATTGAGTTGTTTCGCATTGTAGCGTTTTCCGTTGGTCTCTTGCGCAAGTTGTTGTAATAAGGCGAAATTGGCCTCTGATGTAGATTGTTCAAGAGATTGTTTCTCTACTACAAATGATCCATTTTTCACGAAATTTTCACCACCGCTATTTGCTGATGCAACGAAAGTATAGGGGCCGGGTGGAAGGAAGCCAAGGTTTAAATGATAGCCCGTAGAGCTTCCGCTAAAGGTGTGATTTTGTTTCTCTCCCTTTTCATTGGTAAGTTCAAGTTGTACATTCTGATTTAAAAGTGGTTCAAATGAATTGTTGTACAATTCGGCGTCGAGTTGCACGTATTCATTTGAAGCAAAACTCTTTTTGCAATGAACTCTGAATTTGTCTTTGTTCTCTTTGATGCCGATGTATTGCATGGTTTGAGCGAAGAATTCATGAAAGAGTGCATGGCTTTCTTCAAGCTGATACAAGGCTATGCGCCATCTCCAGATGCCCTCTCCGAAAATGACAGCCATCCTGCGGTCCGTATTTCCGAAAAATCCAACCAATGGTTTAGTTGTTTGAACACTTCCGATGCGTTGATTCAAAATGGGTTGAAAGTCAGCAGGAGTAGTTAGTGTTCCAAATGGAAGCGCTAATGGAGGTAAGAGTGAAACCAACTCTGACCATTTAGGCTGTGTGGTGAAAAGACTAAAGTCTGCACTCATTTGAGCTTTCGCTTCTGTTAGTTTTCCATTTGAGCCGTTATAAATGATTCCTGTATTCAGTTGATTGAATTGAGTAAGATCTGTATTTCCACCTAATATAAAAAGAGTGGGAATTTTTAATTCCGACGCTAGAGTTAGTTGTGCCTTACCTTGTCCTCCCATGGCGGGAAGTTGGTAGGCAATCAGAGCGTCGAAATCAGGTAAATTCCCTGAGAATTGATCCAAAGTGGATACAGTTACTTCATAATTTTTTTGACTGCGAAGTGCTTCATTCAACGCGGCAATATCTGGATGAGGAGAACTTGCTAAGATCAATATTTTTTGTCGCCCGTCTATAACTTCCACATACACGGTTTCTGAATTGTTCCTTACCGAATATTCATTCGGTAATTCAGAAACGTTGATGGTATAGGTTTGTATTCCAGATGCAGTGGCATCAACGTTGAACTCTACATTTTTAAATTCTCGGTTGCTGGAAAAAGAAAGTGTTTGCGATTGAATTACGGACCCATTGTGACTGAGACTGACACTTGCTGTTTCACCAGTAACTTTTTTTCCATCTATAGCAATGCGAATGGGAAATGAATTATTAAGAAACGCAATTTTATTTGCACTTACATTAGAAATTGATAAATCTCTTTGAACGGTTGTGTCTCCGAGACACACAGTGAAGATAGGAGCAAGCAACCCTTTGAAACCATAAATGGGGTTTGAACCCTTGTTGTACAATCCGTCACTGGCTAGAACAACTGCAGTAAGATTTCTACCTGCTGTTTGGCTTTGAATAGCCCGTTGCAATTGACTAAAATTCGTTTCCTGATCCTTGAAATTGGCGTTGCTGCTTAAGTCAATTTTCTCACCAAAGAGCATTGGAATCACTTCAACATCTTCGCCCAGTTGTGTTTGAATTTGTTTCCATTGATTTAGAAACTCATTCATGTAAAAGTTTGAATCGGCAGTGTTTCGAATGCTTGAGCTGTTATCTAAAGCGAATATGACTATTGGTTTTTCTATGCGTTGCGAAGTAGTATCGAGCAACGGTTTGAACAAGAGCAAAACCAAGAGTGCAACAGTTACGAAACGTAAGCCACCGAGGGTCCAGCGCAAGGCGGGGCTCCATGAGTTGGAATTTCTTCTGAAGTAATACAGCCCAACGGCATAGACCAATCCCACCCAAATGCACAAGCTAAGCAGCCATGGAGAGGTATTGGTTATGAGTTGCATGTGTTTTTACATCAACATTCCACCACAAACGTGAATGGTTTGACCGGTTACATAAGCACTTAGATCAGATGCCAAGAAGAGGGTAGTATTTGCCACATCTGTTGGTGTTCCGCCACGTTTCAGTGGAATAGTAGCCCGCCATTCTTCAACAACTTTTTGATCTAATTTTTCAGTCATTTCAGTTTCAATAAATCCTGGAGCAATTGCATTGCAGCGAATGTTTCGAGAACCTAGTTCTTGTGCTACACTTTTGGTGAATCCAATCATACCGGCTTTGGAAGCGGCATAGTTTGCTTGTCCTGCATTTCCGCTTACTCCAACTACGGAACTCATGTTTATTATGGATCCAGATTTTGCTTTAAGCATGGGGCGAATCACTGCTTTTGTTAGGTTGAAAGCAGATTTCAGATTAACACGAATAACTTCGTCCCATTGGTCTTCGCTCATGCGCATGAGCAATGTATCTCTTGTTATTCCAGCATTATTAACCAATACATCTACCGTTCCGAATTCGGTGACAATGTCATTAACCAATGTTTCGGCCGCTGAAAAATCGGCTGCATCGCTTTTGTATCCTTTGGCTTTTACTCCCATTGCGGCAAGTTCTGCCTCGAAAGCTCGTGCTTTCTCGTCACTGGATGCGTATGTAAATGCAATAGATGCTCCATGTGAAGCAAATACTTCTGCAATGCCTTTACCAATACCTCTCGAGGCACCAGTAATGAGGGCAACTTTTCCTTCAAGTAATTTCATAAATGTATTTTGGTTGGTTATAGGTCTTCGGCTTCTGCAATTAATTCTGCGATATCTTTCACTGCAATGACATGTTCTTTTTCGAAATGTTTTACTCCGTCGGTCATCATGGTATTACAAAATGGACACCCTGTGGCAATCAATTGTGGTTGAGTTTCAAGTGCGTCTTCTGTTCGTTCAATGTTGACTTCTTTATTTCCTTTTTCGGCTTCTTTGAACATTTGAGCTCCTCCTGCTCCACAACACAACCCGTTTTTCTTACAACGCTTCATCTCAACCAGTTCGGCCTCGAGTTTTTCAATTAACATGCGAGGAGCTTCGTATTCACCATTTCCTCTTCCCAAATAACACGGGTCATGAAAGGTGATTTTCTTTCCTTTAAACTCACCGCCTTCAATTTTCAAGCGCCCTTCGTTCAACAAAGATTGAATCAATTGCGTGTGATGTACCACCTCATAATTACCACCCAATTGGGGATATTCATTTTTAAGTGTGTTGAAGCAATGTGGGCATCCGGTTACAATTTTTTGAACTTCATATCCATTGAGCACAGCAATATTTTGCATGGCCATCATTTGAAATAGAAATTCGTTTCCTGCACGTTTTGCGGGATCACCAGTACATGATTCTTCTGAGCCTAAAATGGCGAAAGAAACATTTGCTTTGTTTAAAATTTTTGCAATGGCTTTGGTGATTTTTTTAGCACGGTCATCGAAACTTCCAGCGCAACCAACCCAAAACA